>JAAZJD010000044.1 GCA_012800525.1 Clostridiales bacterium | reverse complement strand
ACTTACAGCATAGAAAATCCAAATGTCAAAGAAAGAGAACTATCTTCTTTTCGAGGACTGGATGATGGCTACAAAAAGATACTCATAACAATGGACAGAACACCATTTTCAAATCTTGAAAAAGGTTATCGTCTTTTGACAATTTTAGACTTTTTAGAAAATGATGATTCTATTGAAAACTCATAAGGGTTTATGCGCAAAACTTATTATATTGTTAAGTTTTGCGCATAGACTCACTTCAACTGCCGTGCAAATAAACATCCGACATCTATATTCTTTTCCCATTTCGTTTTTGCAGTAGCATTTTGTATTTGCAGTAAATATATTTTATTGTTGCTAATGAGAAAGTTTTTAAATCTATTCTTTATATAGTTTAGCTAAGCCACCCTCGCTAGTTTCTCTATATATTCTGTTTAAATCTTTTCCTGTTTCATACATCGTTTGGATTATTGTATCTAGTGATATTTTTCTAGTATGAGTTAAAAAATTAGCGAGATTTAGACAATTAATAGAACGCATTGCTGCAACAGCATTTCTTTCGATACAAGGTATTTGGACCAATCCTTTGATCGGATCACAAGTTAGGCCTAGATGATGTTCTATTGCTATTTCAGCAGCATATTCTATTTGATCAATATCCATCTCAAATAATTCAGCAAGACCAGCTGCCCCCATTGAACAAGCACTTCCTATCTCCGCTTGGCAGCCACACTCAGCTCCGCTTATTGAAGCATTTGATTTAATCAAGTTGCCAATTAATCCTGCAGTTGCAAGTGCTTTAATAATTTGCTCATCCTTGAAAGAGTGTTTTTGCTGCATATAATAAAGCACTGCTGGAACTACTCCACAAGCACCACATGTTGGTGCAGTTGCAATCACACCGCCCGCAGCATTTTCCTCAGCGACAGCAAAAGCATATGAGCAAACCATTCTACTTTCCCTTGTTTCTGGAGCTTCATCAATATGTTTTTGCTTAAAAAGAACCTTAGCCTTGCGCTGAACTCCAAGCCCTCCTGGAAGAATTCCAGTAGCTTTTAATCCTGCTTTTATACTTGCACACATATGTTCCCAAACTTCCTCAAGGTATTCTAAGATATCTGGTTCTGTTTGAAACACATAATCACAAAGCCTTATGTCTTTTTCGTTACAATAATCTTTTATTTCCTGGAAAGAATTTAGAGAGTATACATCTACAGGTGCTACATATTCTTCATTTTCAAATTTAATTTCGCCACCACCAATACTATATACTCTTTCAACGACATTTGTATCTTCTTCTGTATGAATTAGAAAATCTAGGGTGTTTGGATGTTTTATATCACTTGTTAGCATATCAAACGTTATAACTGTATCCTCACCTAAGACTTGCTGTAATGCCCTGTCAGTCCCATGACCTTTGCCTGTTGAAGCTAGAGAGCCATATAAAATAACTTCAATTTTTTTAGCATTTTTATACCTTTCTAAAATTATTTTTGCAGCCTTTTCTGGCCCCATTGTATGTGAACTTGAAGGTCCAATTCCTATTCTATATAACTCCCTTAGTGATTGCATAAAACTTCTCCAAAAAATTGTTCTTTTTATCCTAACTTATTCTATCATTAAGGAAAAAATAAGTCATTATAAATAAGACATAAACTCTCACATAAAAGGAGCTAACAAAAACATGTTAGTAGAGAAAAAGATTAAGGGGTCTATTTACTTTACACTTTGTACATATAAACTCTCACTTAACAGTTAAAAGATATTTAGATTATCAGTTAAAAGATATGGGGTCATTTACACTTTGTACATATAAACTCTCATTTAACAGTTAAAAGATATTTAGATTATCAGTTAAAAGATATAGGGTCACTTTGTGCATATAAACTTTCGCTTAACAGTTAAAAGGTAACGATTATTTTTTCAATTTATTTGATTTTTATGCCATTTTCCCTACTTTTTTCCATATTGCATCTGCTTTTTGAATCCAAGCATCGTAACCAGATGGCGAATCTGGGAAATCAAGATATAGCTTTTTGAGTTGATTGCCTAGTGATAGACCTTCTAATAGTTTCTTTAGAGTTGCAGTGCTAAGCTTTCTAGTCAATACGCCACCCAATATGCCAAACACTATCTTTAAAATATCCTTTACAGACATCTTAATTTCCGGTCCCTCTGCAACACTATTTAAAAACTTTTCTGAGAAAATAATGTCCTTTTTGAAAAAGTATTCAAACTCATCTTTAGTTGCTTTAACTGCCTTTGTCAATATAGCACGAGTAGAGGCAAAGTCTGCTCCTTGCTTTTGGTTATATTCTTTATTGATAGACCAAAGTGCTTTTTTACTAGTGTCATTATTTCTTAAAGCTTCTCCAAGTATCCTGGTAGCAATCTCCATTTGCACCATGCTGCTAGTAACACCCTCTCCATTGTTTGGTTTAGTAAGACAAGCGGCATCTCCACTGACGATAAAATTATCTGCAACAAATGAATATGGTGGACGAGTATATGGAGTAGTGCCTCTTTCATAATGTGTGATTTCATGCTCAGGTAGTTTAACCGTTTGCTCAAAATCTTTATATATGCCCTCTGCATACTCATAACTATGACAAGCCCCTATTCCGATAATAGCTCCTTGCGGATCCATTTGAGGTGCAATCCAAGTTTTGTAATATGGATAACCTGTGGTCCCATCTAAATAATCTTCTTTGTTTAATAATTTTACGTATCTTAAAATTACATAAAACTTATCTTCATCGGAAATATCAAAAGTTTCAACACCATAATCTTTTGGCAATTTTTTCCTAGCAGCCGATGTTGTTCCAGAACAATCAACTACAACTTTTCCCAAAACAGTCTTTTCTTTATCAAAAGTTCTGTACTTTATTCCCGAAATTTTACCATCTTCATAAACAAAATCTTCAAAGCTTGCAGAGTATTCAAATTCTGCTCCTTTTTCGCTAGCCCACTGATTCATCAATGCAATATACTCAGGCATATGCATACCTACAACCCTATCTTTCGTAAGTTTCGGGTAATTATCATAAGGTGATTTTGTATATCCATTTTCAAACTCAAATGCATGTATGGGATTCCCTTCTTCAACAATAGGAAGTCCAAAGTTTGCAAAATCTTTTTTGCATATATGGAAAATATCCAGTCTTCTACCAAGCTTTTCCTGAGACAATCTCTCAATAACTTTTACTGAAAAACCTTGCTCAGCCATTTTTCGTGCAAAAAATGAACCTGATGTTGCAGCACCTATAATTATCACATCATACTTTTTCATAGAAAATTCCTCCTACTCAAACAAATTTCATAATCTGTCTTTGCAATTTTATTTTATCATATCTTAGCTT
>JAAZJD010000043.1 GCA_012800525.1 Clostridiales bacterium | reverse complement strand
TAATAATTAAAAGCGGAGGAGCGGATGATTTGTCCACATAGTAGTTGCAAAAAGAATTTTACACAACCATTGGAGTTATTTAACGGAATATGGTTTTGTCCCCATTGCAAAAAAAGTATTTTCCCAGATGAAAACACATCGCTAGTTGTTACGGAAGAAAATTATTTAAAACTAGTTGAGTCAGATAAAATATTTTACAGCAAATGGCTTGCTAATCGAGAAGGAAAAGACAGAAGGGAAAAAATAGAAGATTTAAAAAATGCCATAAATTTGTGCATGGAGTCTGCATATTTAAAAAACCCATATGCTCTAGTAAATATGGGATTTTATTTTGAAAACAATTATGTTGAATCTCATAAAAATATTTTTGCAAGGATGAGGGTTGCTTATCTTTATTACAATGCTGTTTGTTACAACAAAAAAGATATAAAAATATCGATGTCAAAAAATTCTAAACCAACAAGCCTAGATGTTGAAGAAGTAAATAATATCAAAAAACAAGCAGCAATTAATTTATACAATTTATTGGATTCAATTCCTAAAGGGCAAGAAAAGAATGTTTTAGGTATTAATAAAACTTTAAAGTTTGAAAAAGAAAAAATTGTTAAACTATTAAAAGAACTTGGTGTGTCAAAATTGCATTCTAAAACAGAAGAGGTTGATTCAGAGGATAAAGTAAGTCATGAGGTTATATTTGATTTAGTAGTTAATGCCTCAAAAAGTGCAAAAAGTTTTTTATTTGGCATATTCCAAATTTCAAAAAGCAATATTGATAATTTAATAGATAAAACATTTTCAACAAGATTAGGAAAGAAAAAAGGCTTAGGAGATCTTATAGAAGAGGGAAAAATAAAAATGAAGATAGCCGAAGTTTTAGAAGTCAAAGGAAGAATTTCCGAAAGAGAAGCGCGTGAGTTTGATAATATAGATAGTAAAAATGTTTTATTAAATTTAAAAGATAAGCTTATAGAAGGTTTATATTTCGTTTTCTTGTTTAATAATATGGTAGATAATGAGTATCTTCCCAAAACAGGTGCACAAAGAATATATAAAATCATGACAAATGATAATGATAATAATATAAGAAAATATATACAAGATGGTCTTTTTAACAGTTATATTTTTACCTCTGAAGATATATATAAGTTTTCAGGTAAACTTCCAAACTATCAAAAATCCATAGAAGCATTGCATAGTTATTGTTTAGAAGAATAGCGGTGTAAAAGACTTGAAGCTAGCTTTTAGCTTCAATTTTTAAGCTATAGGTAGCAAAATTTATCGTTGAGGAAATAGTTTCAATAGAATATAATAATACATATATACTTTTAGATGCACAAAGGGATTTAATTATAAAGCTAGAATATAATAATACATACTTTTATACGGAGGGATTTAATGATAAAGCCAGAAATAAAAAAAGATGCAGTTCAATACACTATGGACACCATTAAATATGTTTGTGATGAAATTGGACCAAGAGAGTCTGGAATGGAAGCAGAAAAAAAAGCTCAAGAGTTTTTTGTCAAAGAATTAAAAGATAATGGTTGGGCTGATGAAATTATGGTTGATGAGTTTACCATATCAAGGCATGCTCTTGTTGGGTTTACCAAGATAATAGGAGTAATGCTAATTTTAGCAAGTTTAATTCAATTTATTGGATTAATAGGAAATCCATTGGTTGTTAGAATTGTTAGTATAGCATCTATACTATTGGTTATTTTGTCGCTAACAATATTAATTTTTGAGTTTATTTTATACAAAGAATTTATTGATTGGGCACTACCACAAACTCAGTCAAGAAATGTATATGCAAAATACAAGCCAAAGGGCACAGTAAAAAGAAGGATTGTAATAAATGGACATGTAGATTCAGCATATGAATGGCCTTTAATGAGGGTGCATCAAAACTTTATGGTTGCAACATTAGTTACTTGTTTAATATTTGCATTAGCATCACTTTCTCTTTATATTAAAAACGCTGTTCATGGTGTTATCCCATGGTATAGTTTTGTAGTTACAACACTTGGCGGGATATCATATATCGCTCTATTTTATGTGTGCACATTTAAAACAATTTCTCCAGGAGCAAATGATAATTTAACAGGCACATTAACTGCAATTACAACATTAAAGTGTTTAAAAGAAAGTGGTATTAGATTTGAGCATACAGAAGTTGCAGCCTTATTAACTGGAGCAGAAGAAGCAGGACTTCGTGGTGCAAAAGCTTGGGCTAGAAAATATAAAAAAGAAATCGATGAGGTTGAAACAGCGGTTATAGTTTTTGATACTTTAAGAGATTTTGATTGGGCTACAATTTGCTATCGTGATATGACTGGCTTAGTTGCAAACTCAGAAAGGGTGGCAGCTTTATTAGTTGAAGCAGGTAAAAAAGCTAATCAACCGTTAAAACAAGGAATAATTCCTTTTGGTGCTTCAGACGCTGCAGCCTTATCTCGTGAAGGGGTTCATGCAGCAACAATTGTTGCACAAAATCAACTAGGAACAGATTATTACCATACAAGAAATGATAAGCCTGATAATATGTGCGAAAAGACAGTGGCTTTAGGGCTTGATGTTGCGCTTGCTGCAGTTGAGCTATTTGATAAAAACGGGCTACCTAGAGTTAAAGAATAAAGGCTTTTATTAAAAAAATATATAAAAGGATTTTTCAAAAAGAGATTTTGTCTCTTTTTGTAATTTAAAAACATGAGTGAGCAAAAAAGGGGTTTATTTATTGGTCTTGCAGTTGTAGATTTTGTCTACAATATATCTACACTACCAGAAGAAGACACTAAGCTTAAGTGCAATGATTTTTATATGGCTTTTGGTGGTCCAGCTTTAAAAGCTGCAGTAATTTATACGGCAAATGGTGGCAAAGCAACTTTAGTTTCAAATATTGGTTCTTCTCCGATGGGAAAACTTATAAAAGAATATTGCAAAGAAAAAAACATTGAGGTTATAGATATAGCAATAGATGATAATTTGCCTAGTATTTCTACAATAGGGATAATAAAAGAAAAGTCGACAAGAACAATTTTAAGCGGGCAAAAAAATGTGCCAGAAAATGCTGTTTTGCCAAGTTTAGAAGAGATAAAAGGGCATACTTTTTGTTTATATGACTGTAATTTTGAAAGCTTAACTCCTAAAATAATAAATCTTTTAGAAAAGGCAAATATTGAATTAATCATAGATGCAGGTTCATGGAAACAAAATGTTGAATGTGCTTTAGACTATGCTCATATTGTAATATCATCATCAAGATTTATTTCACCAGAAGGCGAGGATATACTCGCTTTACAAGATAAACATAATATTTCAATGGTTGCAAAAACCAACAATGATAAGCCTGTTTTTTGGTGTGCAAAAGCAAAAGACTTTATGGGCAGAGGAAAAACTTGGGTAGAACCACTTGCCGATGTAAATACTCTTGGAGCAGGAGATGTGCTTCATGGTGCTTTTTGCTTTTACTATTATCACGAAAAGAAAGCTTTTACAGAAGCTCTAACAGCTGCAATAAAGTACACAAATAAGTTTTTAAAAACGCCTGAAAAGGAAAGAATATAGAATCTACTTTTTAATTTATGTTTTTATCTAACTTGATAAGCAAGGTGACAAAATCTCTACTGCTGATTTAAAGTCATATAAGTAAAACTATCAATTAGAAATAGAGCTTCAACACCAACTTGAAGTCATATAAACAAATTTATCAATCGGGATAGAGTGCTAGCACCAACTTAAAGTCATACAAGCAAAACTATCAATTAGAAATAACGCGCAAAATAAAAGTCATACAAATAAATTTATCAATCGGGATAGAGCGCTAGCACTAACTTAAAGCTATACAAATAAATTTACCAATCAGAAATAGAACTCTATCACTAACTTGAAGTCATATAAACAAATTAATTTAAAGCGTGTTGAATTTTTTAGTAGACTTGACTAAGGTACAATCTTATTTAATAATAAAAACAGTATTCAATATATCATCTAGCAATCTAATGGCTACTTTATAGATTTTTAGTTTATATGCACAATGTTTCTAGGAGGGTGTAAAATGTCAATAGAAAAAAACAAATATCAACAAATCGTTCCAATAGGAGCTCTGGATATTGAAGCTTACCAATTTAAAGATAATTGCGATATAACTCATGTAATTATTCCAAATAGTGTTGTAAGCATTGGTAGGGGTGCGTTTGAAAATTGCAAAAAACTAGTTGTTGTTTTTTTTGAAGAAGGCTCTCAATTAAAGCACATTGATGAAGGTGTATTTTATGGTTGTGTTAACTTAAAAAATATAAATATACCAAATAGTGTAACGAGCATTGGGGGAGAGGCGTTTTCTGAATGTAGCAGTCTTGTAAGTATAGCTATTCCAGAGGGTGTTAGCCGCATTGAGCATTTAGCATTTAATAGATGTTCAGGTCTTGAATCTATATCTATCCCTAGTAGTGTTATAAGTATTGACCATGGTGCGTTTTCTGAATGTAGTAGTCTTGTAAGTGTAACTATTCCAGAGGGAGTTTGTAGTATTGGACCTTTAGCATTTAATGGATGTTTAGGAATGAAGTCTATATCTCTTCCTAATAGCATTACTAGTATTGCAGTAGGGGCATTTAATGCATGTATGAATCTTACAAATATAACCATTCCTGAGAAAGTTAGTGTAATTAAAGGCTTAGTATTTAGTTATTGCAGTAAACTTGAATCTATAACTATCCCAAAAAGTGTT
This sequence comes from Clostridiales bacterium, assembly GCA_012800525.1. GTDB lineage: Bacteria > Bacillota > Clostridia > Christensenellales > DTU072 > JAAZJD01. The sequence continues at coordinate 813 of JAAZJD010000043.1, read as the reverse complement.
ACAAGCATTGAGCGATGGACATTTCAAGGATGCCGAAATTTAGCTTCTGTTATTTTTGAAAAAGGTTCTCAATTGAAACTTATTGCAACGCGAGCCTTTAATGGTTGCGAGAATCTCAAAAATATAACTATTCCTGCTAGCGTTACAAATATTGGATACAATGTTTTTGATGTTTCTGGTGTTACTCAAATTAAATATGAAGGGACAGTTGAGGCATTTAATAACGCAGTTGAACATGGTAAATGGAATGAAGGCTCTAACATAAAGAGAGTTATTTGCTCTGATGGAGAGATTATTTTATAAGATGATAATTTGGAAAAAAGATTAATGTAGTCTTTGCTTGTAGATAACACAATTTAAATTTATATAAAAATGGTTGCGATTTTATGGCTTTAAGGCTGTTATAGGCAATATATAAATTCCTGTTTTTGGATCTTTTGTAATTGCTTGATATGTTCCTACAATTACACACATGAAAGCTGGTTTTTTCTCTACATTTTCATAAAATCTTAGCAAGCTTTGTTTGGCATCTTTAACTTCATTGTCAGTAAGTTTTATTTCTACAGCACCATATGTGCCATCTCTAAATTCTAAAATTGCATCAACTTCATCGCCAGAAATGTTATCTCTAAAATGAAATAGGTTTCCATCCAAATAATCCATATATATTTTTAGGTCCCTCTCAACAAGTGCCTCAAACATTAATCCGAAAGTTTCAAAGTCATTCATAAGTTTTTCTTCATTTAAGTCTAAAGCAGCACAGGCTAAAGAAGGATCAATGAAATGTCTTTTTGCAGATTTCCCAATTCTTTT
>JAAZJD010000042.1 GCA_012800525.1 Clostridiales bacterium | reverse complement strand
CTATCAGAATCTGCAAACTATATAGTGATTTCCAATACATATAGACATACGCAAAACCTTTCAGTGGGAGATACTTTTAGCTTAGAATATAAAAACATTAAAAAAGATTATGAAATCATTGGATTTATTTCAACAAACTATAAAAATGGAAATATAGCTTTTGTAAATAGAATTATCTTATCTGATGATTTTTCTTTAGATAATCAAAATTTAATCTATCTAACTTCATCTTCATTAACAGAGTCTAAATTGTCTGTTTCCAACCTTTTATCAGGGCATAATATTCAAGTTGTGAAATTAAACTCAGTTGTCGAACCTTTAGTAAAAGCAAATTCATCACTACTTAATTTCCTAAGGGCTTTTGGATTTTTTATATTGTTTATGGTTTTTTCAGGTGTTATTATTAACACACTTATGTCTAGAGCACAAAGAAAAACTGATACCATAAAAATTTTACTTCTTGGAGTTTCCAAAAAACAGTTTTTATTGAATTCTTTCTTAGAAGGAATCTTTGCTAGTATACCTGCGATGTTTCTTGGTTTTTTAGGAGGATTTCTAATGTTTTCAAGTGCTCTTAATGCAACTATATTTTTCGGCTTTTATAAGTCGTTGTCATTTCAAGTTATGAAATCTATTTTTCTATCTTTTTTCTTCTTCTTAATCTATTCCTTAATTTCGCCAATATACTTTTTACTAAACAAGCCCAAAAGCATTCCATCAATATTGAAGTCCACATAGCAATTAATTTATATCAAATTTTAGTTTTATTAATGTTATGCACTTACCTTATGAATTTATTAGCGGTAATTTGCCGAAAGTTGCACTTACTCTGAGAATTAACTATATATATAATAATTAATAAATCAATTGACAAATATATCTCTATAGAGTATTATCATTAAGCAAGCAAAAAGCTTGTAAATCCTTGCTCTTAAGAGAGCCAATAGACCAAAAGGAGGTAATGTCTATGCAAAAATATCAAATGTTATACATCATTGATAAAGACGTTGCTGATGAGGCTAAAGATGAGCTCGTTGAAAAATTTAATGAGTTAATAACATCTTTAGGCGGTACAGTTAGTACTGTAGACAAATGGGGAATTCGCAAATATGCATACCCTATTAAATTCAAAGACGAAGGCTACTATGTACTTGTGCTATTTGAAGCACCACCTGCCGCAATTAAAGAACTCGACAGACAAATGCGTATCAATGTAAATATTGTAAGACAATTAATCACAAAGAAATAATTGTCATTAAAAAAAGTATAAGAGGTAAATTATGAATAAAGTTATTTTAATAGGAAATCTAACGGCAGATCCAGAATTTTCTATCACACCTACAAACAGTGTTCCTGTATGCAGGTTTACACTTGCTGTACCAAGAAGATTTACGCAAGCTGAAGGTCAAAATGTTGACTTTATCCAAATTGTAACGTGGAGAAAAACTGCTGAACTTTGCAGAGATTATCTTGCAAAAGGAAGAAAAGCAGCAATATCAGGATCGCTACAAATAAGAAGTTGGTTGAACAATGAAGGTGCAAGAGTTTATGCATCTGAAGTTATTGCAGATGAAGTTGAATTTTTAACACCAAAAGGACAAGCATCATCAGATTTAGAAGAGCTACCAGAGGTTAAAAAAGCAGCTATTGAAGAAGATTCATCCAATATGGATTTGCCATTTTAATTTAGGTAAATCTAGAAGTTAATTAGTTTATTAAGGAGAGATATTATGTCAGAAGATAAAAAACAATTCAGACCAAGACCAGTTGGTCCAAGACGTCCAAGAAGAAGAGTTTGTAATTTCTGTGCAAATCATATAGATGAAATTGATTACATTGAACTAGCAAAAGAAATCAATAAATCTAGTGAAAGAGTTGGCAGAGATGGAGAAAAGCGTATGCGTTATATTACCGAAAGAGGAAGAATTCTTCCAAGAAGAATGAGTGGAGTATGTGTTAAACATCAACGTTCTTTAGCTATAGCTATTAAAAGAGCTCGTAATATGGCACTTCTACCTTTCCAAGGCGAATAAGCACGTAAACAAACCATATTTAAACAAAAACTGTTAAAATGAGCTGACCCCAAAAAGTTGGAGCAAGAAAATCTAACTTAAGAAGGTCAGTTTTTATATTCTTACATCATTTTAATACTTTAGTAACTAACTTCATATTGAATTCTATTGTGGATTTTTTATTTTAGCTTAGATTAGTAGGTCAGTTTTTATATCCGTACATTGCTTTACTTTAATACTTTAACAATTCTTTTTCATCAACTTCATATTGAATATACCTATTGTGGATTTTTTGTTTTGGCTTTAGATTAAATAGAGTTAATAAAAATTCATTTGCTTCCTTCAAAATGAGACGACGCTTTTGAGCCCAATCATAGCCTAACTTAGAAAAAATATTTTTCATTGTAATTCCTACAACTTTCCAACAAGTAACTTTGTGCTCAACCAATTTAGATATAAATTCTTTGCTTGTATCATATGCAAAGGAGTCTGAGTCATAAACTGAAATATACACACTTGGAAATTTTTTATTTACAAAAGCGGTAAGATCTAATAGCTTAAACATTTCTTCATTTATCCCCATAATGCTCTCTTCATTATCTTCAGAGTCAAGTGCAGTTATAAGTTTTGGTGCAATTTTTTTCATAATTGATTTTCCATGTATAGTGGCAGCTTTTAGTGCAACTCTGGTTAAATCATAAACACCCCTTAACAAAACTAATCCCTTGATATTAACATTAGACATCACACAATCCAATTTTTTTGCATATTCCCTATCAGCATTTAATATAGCAAGTTGTGTTGCCAAAAATGCCCCTGCTCCATCCCCACCTATTGCTATGTTATTCAAATCAAGTGAATATTTTATGGCATTTTCCTCTACCCACTTCAATGCAAGAGCACAGTTTTGAATTTGATTTGGATATGGATAATTTATAGAAGTTCCATAATTTACATTAATAACGCTATAGTCATTTGAAGCTAAATGCTTTAACATCCATTCTCTTTTAGACTTATCGCCACTAATAAAACCACCGCCATGAAAATATATGAAAATTGGTCTAATTTTAGGTACTCTTTTTTCAAATAAATCCAATGTTAAATTAGGATCTAGACAATATTTGAGATTTTTAGTTACACGAAGACCCCTAACATATGGCACTTTATATATAGACTCTAATGCCATGTGAGGTTCTTTGTAAATTTTATATATCCCTAGCCTTTTTTTTATATTCAATATAGCACCTATATCCTAAAATCCTTCATTTAAAAAGCCTTTTGCCTTGATTAAAATTATACTATTTAGCATATTGCTAGTCAATTGAGCAATATTTTCTATTGTGCTTACATATAAAAACTTTTTTTTAGCCTCTAAACGTGCAGTTACTTCTGAAATTAACATTTTATTTGATAATATTTATAGAAATTCACTATATTGCACTTCTATTTTTTAATGTAGACAATAGGCTCTAAATTAGATAAAATATTTATGTACATGCTAGATAAAAATTAAGAAAGTTTGTGGAGTAAAATATGAAAAAAACTATATCAAGAACCATTGCAGCAATATTAATTTGTGCAGGAATTGCAGTATTAATTTCTACACTTTTAGCAAATTTTGTTTTGAAAAAATCTGTAAGTGCTGAGGAAGCTGAATTCAATTTAAAATTAGCCGCACTTAGACCTGACGACAATACTTATGTTGACTATGCTAACGATGTTAAGTTTGATTTATCGAAAGATCCTGAGCTTGTTGAGCAAGGACTATTTTGGATAACTTTTGATGAAAACGGGAAAATTGTAAAGACTAAAGCTGACACAGAACAAGCTAGAGGTGTCGTAGATCCAAATAAACCCACTTTAATACTTATTCACGGAATGCAAGCAGGTCACGGGCAAATATATAGAGAAGACTACTACATTAAACACTATCATTTAGACTGGAATGATTTTGGTGTTGACACTTCAGTTAATACAAATATACCTGCGTATTTTAATATGTCATATGTATGGATGAATCAGGGCTGGAATATTGGATATTATCACTGTGAAAAATTCATGGCTGTTCCAGAATACTGGTCTTTAGAACAAAAAATGTGGACTTGGGTAGAATCAAAAACCGATGAAGATGGAAATCCTAACATGGGCTATGAAACAAGCTATATTAATTTAGAAGGTAAAGAAGTAAAAAGCCCTATTAAATATGGTATTTCTGAACATTTTGTAGCTGAATATATTAGAGCAATGAACATGTTACCAGAGAGTATGGGAGAAAAAGAAATAAGAATAGCGGCTCACTCAATGGGTGGACAAGTTGCAGCACCTGCTCTATTTTTACTTTATGAGTTAGCAAGAGATGAAATTGGACAAATTCCCAAAAGATGCCTACCAGATAGATATGCTCTAATGGATACTTTCTTTTCCGCTTATGCTAAAAATAACAGCACTGGCGAATGGCTTAATCTGCTTTCTGATAACACAATTGCACCATTTAATATTGGTTGGACTGGCAAACCCTTTATTGGAAATTCAACAGGACGTACTATCGCCTTTATTCTAGAATATTTAGATAAAGCTGGAATGGCATTAGAATATTATACAGAACCTGCAAGCTTTTTATATGGAGCTTTACCAAATGACATTTTAGATGCGATACACAAACATTGTTCGGTTGTTATCATAAATCCAGACTGGGCTGAAGCTCAACCTTCATATACAAAAATGACCGATGCCCATAATGGGGTACGTGAATGGTATATGTGTTCTTTAACAACAACTCCTCCTACAGTTTTAGATGATGGTAGCACGGTACCTAATGCTAGTATGAGCTGTGAGGATATACGAGGAAATCATGGAAGATTCTTTTATCAAATTGAAGGAACTAAAGATACTATAACTACAAATGATGTGTTTGAACTTCGCGATAAGCATTATGCACAACTAGCATTAGAAGCTGAAGCCAATAGTGAAACTGAATAAAAAATTTATTTTAGTTTACATGAATAAAATGCAAAAACAGCGTAATTTTTAAAGTTTACTTTTAAATCGCACGCAAAAAACGAACATTATTACAAAGCTCACAATATCTATACACTAAATTACACTACAATTTACATAGACTGTAAGGGGTTTTATAAATTAAAAACTATAACAATTTATGCCTTTTAGAAACTAAAACACATCATAAAATTTGCATAGACTATAGACTCCTTAGAAGAGATTTGTATATTGAATACTAAGATAATTTATACCTTAAGTAACAGCAACATATTAGAAAATTTACATATACTATAGACTAACCAAAAGAGGTTTATACATTGAATACTAGAATAATTTATGCCTTAGGTGGCGGTGATTTAAGAAATAAAAGTACATTAGAAATAGATAAAGTAATTGCTAAAAGAGCAAAGGAACGCGCAGGCGACAAAAGAGCTATGGGTGTTTTTTTCGGCACCGCTTCTCACGATAGTCTTCCTTATTTTAATTCTTTCAGAAAAATATATACATCAGTTTTTGATATAAAGGCAGAAATTGCACTACTTACAAAAAAAGACATTCCACTAGAAAACATTCAAAACAAACTAGATAAGGCAGATTTTATATACATTGGTGGTGGCGACACTATGTTTATGCTTGATGTATGGCAAAAAACTGGCATTGATAAAATGATAATAGATGCATATATGAAAGGTGTTATGATTGTTGGTCTATCTGCTGGTGCAATATGTCACTTTGAAAATATGTACACAGATAGTGAAATGTTAAATGGTAATAGTGACACCTATTCTATTCATCAAGGTCTTTCCATTTTAAAAGGCACCATGTCCCCACATTATAACTATCGAAAAGAATTTGACCATATTGCCAAAAATTTAGAATTAGCATATGCAGTTGAAGATGACTGTGCCCTGCTATTTGAAAATGAATCCCTAGTAAATGTCTATTCTGCAGGAGGCAAAGCCTTTAAGTTTTCAAATGGTATCAAAGAAGAAATTAAATTTTAAAATATGCTAACAACGATCATATTTATAACTTTAAAAATTGCATTCTAGTGCGTATTTGTTGTTTTTCAATGTTTTTCTAATGCGTATTTGTTGTTTTTCAATGTTTTTCTAATGCGTATTTGTTGTTTTTCAGTGTTTTTCTAGTGCGTATTTGTTGTATAGCTTCGTTCTTACAAGATTTTAATAACTGTTCTTAACACCCCAAAATATAGAGACAGTTTAAATCTATGATTAAAATAACCTATACCTTTACTGTTTTTAATACTTTATCTTTTGTATCGGCAAAAATAGTTAAAATAAAAAAATTCTTACATTCTTGCCGATATGGAATGAAAACAAAGACTATCTTCTTGACACTTGCTTATTTGCACAAAATGAATTTAAAAAGCACTTAGATTATTTTCAAATTCCATATGATGAATACTAAAACTCATTAATTTACTATCTAAACTTTCTCATAATCATTGAATTTTTAATTATATTGAGCTATAATAGTTAGTGTGAAAGATAAAATTGAACAAATGCCCATACTTTTTTCTAAAGCGGATATAATTTCGTATTTTTCTAATGAATTTCAATATCGGAATTGGCTATATTCTCGCTTAAAAAACAATCGAATACAAAAAATCAGAAATGATCTTTATGCCCTAGTTGATATATCTACAGGGTTTCCCTATGCAAACAAATTTCAAATAGCAAGTCAAATTACAAAAACATCTTTCGTCGCTTATCACAGTGCTTTAGAATATTATGGTCTTGCTAATCAAGCAACTCTTGATTGTATTGTCGGGACTACTACAAAATTTCGTGAATTCAATTTTCAAGATATAGAATTTTCTTGCCTCTTGTTTAAAGATAGCTTTGATGTACTCAACAAATATACTGAAGATATAAAAGTAACTAGCCTTGAAAAAACTGTAATTGACTGCATTGATAATATAAATCTTGGTGGAGGCATAGATGAAATTTTAAATGCACTTTCCTTTATTCTCTACTTAAACGAAAACAAGTTGATAGTGGCTTTAGAGCATTATGATAAAATAGTTTTATATCAAAAAGTCGGATTTATTCTTGAGCACTTTAATGATAGGCTAAAATTATCTGAAGACTTTTTTAATTTTTGCAAAAGCAAACTAACTAACCAAATAAAATATTTCTTAACCGATGATTTCTACAAAAACTCATTCAATGCAAAATGGCAATTAGTCGCACCGACCAATTTGTTGTCGCGAATTTATGGAGGACTTTAATATGTTTTTCAACTCACAACATCTTTCTAAAATTTCAAAAGAAACAAACTTTATTCAAAACAATTTAGAAAAAGTCCTTAGGCTTAGTGAAATTTTAAAATTTTTAAATACATCAGATGCATTCAAAGATAAATTGGTGCTTAAGGGCGGTACCGCGATAAACTTAACCATTTCCTTATCAAGACTTTCAGTAGACATTGACTTAGATCTTGTTAGTGCTACAACCAAAGAAGACATGACAGCAATAAGGGAGGAGTTACATGATAAACTTTTGCAATATATGTGGTCTGAAGAATATTCTTTACTAGAACAACCACGAATGCACCACGCTCTCACATCATATAAATTCAATTACATTAATCAGGCTGGAAATCGCGATAACATTATGATTGAAATAAACTATATGAATAGAGTCCATATCTTGCCACTTGAGTACAAAGACATTCAAATACCATTTCTGGAGTCAAATAAAATTTTAACACTTAACGCTATTGAATTATATGCTAGCAAAATTAATGCATTGATATCACGTGCTACGCCTAGAGATTTGTATGATGTTTACAAAATGATAGAAAACAAACTAATTGCAAATAACAACATGTTAAAAAAATGCACAATATTTTATAACGCGATTGGTGGAGAACAAAACCTAGATAACATCACTTTTGATAATATTAAAAAAATAAATTACAATCGAATAAAAAGAGAGTTAAAACCAGTAATTGCTAAAACAGACAAATTTGATTACATTGAAGCTACAAACAAAATCATATTCTATCTAGAAAACTTGTTAAATTTAACAAAAAAAGAAATCGCTTTTCTAGAAAACTTTCGTAATAAAAAATATATGCCTGAACTGTTATTTGATGATATAGACATTGTCAATAGAATAAAAAATCATCCAATGGCAATATGGCGAACTCAAAAAGACAAAAAATAAAACAATCAGTATTACTATCTAAACTTTCTCAAAATCATTAATTTTTTAATCATATTGAGCTAAAACAGTTAGTAAATACTTAAAAAATCAGCCACTTTGATGTGACTGATTTTCGTTTAATAGAATAAATTGAAATCTTTGTTTTATTTCTTTGTTGTTTTTGTTGGTGTTTTAGCTGACTCTGATACTTCAGCCATTGAGGCTACCAAGCCTGCTAAGTTTTGTATTTCACTTGGAATAATAATTTTTGTAGCTTGGCCATTTGCAACATCTCTAAGAGCTTCATATGCTTGCAATGTTAAATACTCTTTACTTGGAGCTGCTTCAGTAATTAGCTTAATTGCCTGGGCTCTTCCTTCAGCCTCTGCTATTAAAGCTTGCTTTTCAGCTTCTGCAGCTAATACTCTTGCCTCCTTTTCTGCCTCTGCTCTTAACACTTGGGATTCCCTTGCACCTTCAGCAACTAAAATATTAGCTCTTTTTTCTCCCTCCGCTCTTAAGATAGCTTCCCTTCTTTCTCTTTCAGCTCTCATTTGTTTTTCCATAGCTTCTTGAATATCTTTTGGTGGCAAAATATTTTTAAGCTCAACCCTATTAACCTTAATTCCCCATGGATCTGTTGCTTCATCTAATATTGTTCTCATTTGGCCATTAACAGAATCTCTAGAAGTTAAAGTCTCATCAAGCTCCATATCACCAACAATATTTCTAAGTGTTGTAGCTGTCAAATTTTCTATGGCAGAAACAGGGTTTTCAACACCATATGCATAAAGTTTTGGATCAACTATTTGATAATATACAACCGTATCTATTTGCATTGTTACGTTATCTTTTGTTATAACTGACTGAGGTGCAAAGTCTGCAACCTTTTCTTTTAGAGAAATTTTTGCAGAGACTCTTTCTATAAACGGAATTAGTAAATGAACTCCCGTATGTATTGTCCTATGGTACTTACCTAACCTTTCTATAACCATTGCATCTGACTGTCTAACTATTTTTAGTCCAGAAGCTATAATAACTATTGCAAGTATACCTAAAACTAAAAACACTATTCCTGCGATTGCTCCACCTGTTAAAGCTAACATTGATGTCATCATAAATTTCCCTCCAAAATTAATATGTTATTTTAATACAATATTTTCTTCTTTTTTTACTACTACTTTTGAGCCACTAAAATCTATTACCTTAACATGATCGCCTATGACATACTCTTTATTTGGCTCAAAAATTTCCCAATCAATATCATTAATTTTAATCATAGCTCTTTTGCCATCATCAATAACTTGTATTACTTCATAAATCTTCCCGATATATCTATCTAGATTTGTATTATGTGAACCTTTTTTCTTCTTATTTTTCTCAAAAAGTTTCAAAGATATTTTTCTAAGTGAAAGTAGCAATCCTAATGAAACAACCACAAAAACTATAGCTTGAGCCCACCATGGAATTTTATCAGATATGCTCATTAACATTGCTACAAAAGCTCCAATAGAAAACCATATTGATGCAAAGCCTACAGTTGTCGCTTCAATAATCAATGTCACTACCACAACACTCAACCAAACCCAAAACCATGGAGACATATGCTCACCTCTTTTCCTTGATACTTTAATTATATCATTACTGCTTTAAAAGTTTATATCATTATTAAGACATTTTAAAATAACTTTTTATTTTATCAAGTTTTCTAAAACCTTATTTATTTGTCCTATTATAGATACAATTTGTATGTTAATTTTATATTTCACGAAAAATATTGAAAAACTGAAATGTTTTTGTTTGATAAAAATGTAGTTTAGTGTATAATTCAAATAGGAGTTAAACAAAACACTTTAACTCACTTAAAAAATCAATTAATGTTACTAACTATTACAGTTAAATTTAAACAACATTATTTAAAGCCCTCAAATGAATTCATATAAAAGACGATATGATGAAAAATGGAATTTTAAAGAAGGTTCAATGAATGAATTGAATCATCAAATTCATCCTTATCCTGCAATGCTAATGCCACTAATAGTAAGAAATCTTTTGAAAAAATACGGCAAAGGAAACAATACTGTTTTATTAGATCCATATGTAGGAGCAGGAACGACCCTAGTTGAAGCTCAATTTTATGGTGCCAAGCAAGCGATAGGCACAGACTTAAATCCCCTAGCAATTTTAATTAGCAAAGCTAAAAGCATAAAATACGATTTTGATACATTAAAAAAGCAAATTCAACATTTTAGCGAATATAAAAAACAAATTGATTATAACATTGATATACATAGCAATGAAATTCACAATTTTAGCATTAGAGACTCATGGTTTAAAGAAAAAAATGTAATTGAACTTGCTTTTATTCAAAGATATATTGATAACATAGCTGATGAAAAAGTTAAGCTATTTTTCAAAGTAGCTTTTTCTGTTGTTGTAAGGAGTGTTTCATTAACAAGAAATGGGGAATTTAAATTATATCGTATACAAAAAAATAAAATTCCAGAATTTAATCCTAATGCAATACAAGAATTTTTGGAAATACTCGATAAAAATTACCAATTGATATATGACTACAGCAAAAAAACAAGCTATGATACTCAAATTGAAATATATGAGATGAACTCAAAAAAACTAAAGTCAATTGAAAAATTTCAAAACATAGCTGATATTGTAATTACATCTCCCCCATATGGTGATAGCCATACCACGGTAGCATATGGGCAATTTTCTAGACTAGCAAATGAATGGCTTAAATTTGAAGAAGCTAATAAAGTAGATACTAATTTAATGGGTGGAAGAAATAAGGTTGATTTAGATACCAAATTTAATATTAAAGAATTAGATGACACAATAGAAAAAATTAAAGAGTTCGATAAAACACAAAAGAATAGTAGACACCCTGCTGTTATTTCCTATTATGTTGATTATATTGAAACAATGGAAAGTGTAGCTACAACAGTTAAAAAAGGCGGAATAGTAGTTTATGTTGTAGGTAATAGAAGAGTAAGAAATTATGAATTGCCTACTGATATAGTAACTTCAAAAACCTTTGAGCGTCTTGGCTTTACCCATAAAGAAACTATTGTAAGAGATATCCTAAACAAGCGTATGCCTTCAAAAGCATCGCCATCTAACAAAGAAAGAGAACAAATCTCTACTATGACCAAAGAATATATCGTCATAATGGAGAAACGATAAAATATGAGCAAAAAAGAAGAAGTAATCAAAGCATTCTATAAAATTACAAAAACTGCAGATTCAGATTTAGATATTTAAAAAGAGGAGCTACGGCCCCTCTTTAAAAACAGTCTCTTAACCTTAATCAAATTCTAGGACTAAAGCGAAGGACCGGACTTCGCTTTTTTTGACTTTGCTGCCTCATCTTCTTCTTTTTGTAGTTGCTTGAGTTTTCTAACAAATTGAGGTGGATAGTAACCATATACACCCTCAGGTCTTCTAATTCCTATTCCCTTAAACTCTTCCTCTAGGCCCTGTTCTAAATCGCGAAGTCCTTTTTCTTTAAGGTCACCGTGAGTGAAATATTTCCATTTCCCATCTTTTCCAAAAAAGTATGCATAATCAATCCATGGGTCATCATTAATTGCTTCAAGGGTTGTTTCTTTTCCAGCTACATCTTCTTCGCCCCTATCTCTACCGTATGCAATTACAACACCTTCTTGGGGTTTAGAAAAACTATGAGTATAGTCTGGATCTGGATCTATTTTTTGTCCAAGGTATGAAAGATTTCCAAGCTTTAAAAGCTTTTCAACCCTTGCTTTTGAGTTATAGTGGTCAATTAAAATTGCACCATTATGTGTTAGGTATCCGTCGCAATGACAGTATACACCAAAATATTCACCGTTATTTTTTTCAATTCCAATAAAACTTCTTGTTGCCATTTTTCCTCCGATTTTATTTTTGCAAACTTCTATATCTTTTACTCAAATACCATATATTTTTGGTCTCACACATTTTAAGTTTGCTAGAAATTTATTGTTTAGACATTATGTCTTTTTAGTATATTTTTATTATTTACAACATTTCTCATTATTGTAGGTATACTTATTTGTAGATTCAATACAATGATTTTTATAAATAGCCGCCACCATCTCTATGTGGATTTTTGGCACTTACTGTTGCATTGTCTTCTATTTGTTGCCTTCTCATTTTTTCAAAATGATCATTTATTTCATGATTATATGCTCTAACTTCCATTTGCCTCATTACTCTTTGTGTACAAGTTCTAAGTGGATATAAAGCCTTAAGTAGACCTTCTTTTAATTCAAAATCACTGTATTTATCATGTTCAAAATTTATTTTTGGTCTTTCAAGCTCTAGTCTTTCTGAAAGAATATATTTTGCTGCCAGTTGTACAATATATCTAAGTTCAGGATATCTTGATAAACTTGGTGTTCTATCGCAAACTTCCATAGATATTAATATTGAAGCTAAATCAATTCCCTTTTTCACTTCAGGCAATCCTATATCACTTTCATTTCTTAAAGTATTCAAATCGCTTCTAACTAATATGGATTCCGTACCTTTTGCTCTACTATTTTTCTCAGCCCATTCACTTATTCCTTGAACTAAACCTTTTGGAAATTTAAGTATTCTTTCTGCTGAAAAAACATGTGTAAAGTCATCATCATCTTTCCTTGATGAATATGCAGCTTTTTTTGTCCATTTATGGTCATACACCAAACCTATTACATATCTCGATGTCTCTTTTTCATCTTCATCTACACCCTCTTTTGCACTTTCTTTTTTAACTATACGTATTGCATTTGCAGTAGGCATTACATATCTACCATTAAAATTCCATCCTCTTGAACTGTTAACATAACTTGCATTTTCATCTTGATTTAGGATTAATAAAATATTTTTAACTCCAAATATTCCAAATCTTCCCATAGCTCCTAAGAGCTTTTCAAATTTATTGTTTCTAATTAAAGACAAAAAAGTCTTATCTGATTCTTCATAATATTTATTTATATCATCTATTATTACCATTTTTACCTCGTAAATTTTTTCTTTTTTTAACAAATTTAATAATTTTTTGCTCTTGTTTTTTAAATGTTGCGCTTTTACAATATGCCTATATCTAGTAGCCCCGAGTCTTGAAAAAGATGCTGTATAATCTTCAGATAGAACAGACAAAGTGGAAGTCCTTCTACTATTAATTTAGGTAAAAGACCACTTGCATTAAAACCCGAAAGGTTTTTTTGTTTTTATTCAAATAAGCTTCTAACATATGGGGTTGCAAAGATTTTTATATTATCTCTACTCCTTGCTGAACTAATTAAAAATGCACTTCCTCTTAAGTTTTTAGTTATAGTTTCACACTCAAAATCTGATAGACTAAGCCCTGCAGAATATATGGTTTTTAACTCTTTTATATCTGCTGAATGTAGTGGAAAAATTAAAGAATATTGAGATGCATTAATGATTGCTTGTGTCTTTTTTTGCAAAGCTTTGCTTGCTGTAAAATCTTTTATGCTTTGAGTTACTACTATTTGCATCCCATTATATTTTCTAATTCTCTTTGCTAGCTGATACATAAAATCTAACGCTTCTAGATTTTCTTCAGAGAAAAATAGATGTGCTTCATCAACAACAACTAATGTTTTATATCCGTTTTTAAAGTTTTCAAAAATCAAGCCTTCAACTAACTTTAGGGTTAATAGCATTTGTGTATTTACTAAATTTATATTTTTGCTTTGAAATAGCTTTGAAAAGTTAAAACATGTTAAATCCTTACTATCATCAAATGTGAAAGTATCAGAATATAGCGAAGCTTCTCTTCCTACTCCTTGGAACTTTCTAAACCTAATCCTTAAGTTTTCTAAACATTCTTTTTCTAATAAATTTCCTTTTTCTTCTTGAGCTTTTTGTGCATGTCTTAAAGAATCTACAAGCTTTTCAAAGTTTGGAAATTCTACTATCTTTCCTTCGTTTAAAGCCTCTTGTGTAATTTTTCGTCTATTATATATTAGCGATATTTGATTGTTTAATATCTCGCTTTCTAGTGGACTAAGTGAACATGACATTTTGAAAAACTCATCTAGAAATTGCAAATGCAATCTTAAATTACCACCTTTTGGTATATAGAAAGGATTTAGACAAAGACCATCTTCAGAACCTACGCTAATATTTTGCCCATCCAAAGAATTTGCTAACTTCTCATATTCACCTTCAGGATCTAATACATAAATTTTTATATTTTCCGTAGCCATATTTGCTATTAGCGTTTTGACAGCAAAGGACTTGCCGCTTCCACTATTTCCAATAACCATACAATTTGAATTTAAATATTCCGAGTTTCTTTTAAACATGTTTAAATATATTGGTAGAGGATTGTCGCCAATTAATAGCCCATTTTCATCATTGATTTCACCTTTAAAAAATGAAAGACCTTTGGCAATAACTTCATTAGTTGTAGTTTGCGATTTTATACCATAATCTACAAAAGAACTTTTTTTATATCCGTAGTCGCTAGCAAAAATTCTCATCCCATCTTGTTGTGCAAACTGCATTTTTGAAACTCCAATATTTAGCGACTTTAAAGCATATTCAACCTTTTTTGCATTGACTAAATTTCTCCCAAAAATTCTTCTTTTACCCCTATCTTTTTGCTCTATTTTATCGATATTATCTTTTGTTCTTATAAGCACTTTTAATGTATAAAAACTTTGATTTTCTTGTCCTACTTTATATATCAAATCACTAACACTATCATCTTGCACCTCCTCTTCAATTTCTTTGGATCTAGTAGTCTTTTGCCTTGTTGAAATTTCAAGTGCAGCCTTATCCATTTGCTTTATAGCTTTATATGTTTCTTCCTTATTTAATCTCAGTTCAACTATATCTGCATCTATATTTAATATTGAGTTTAAGTAGCCATTATTTATATATCTTGGATACTTATTTATGCAAATATGACTAATATAAGCATCCTCAATTCGAACAGAAAAAGGTTCAATTTGCACATTATATTTTCCTTTATCACTCTTTTTTCTATGCTTATTATTATCTCCAAATTCTGGCATGCTTAACCCATTTTCTACATTTAAAAACAGATATGATTTCATGAAATTTAATAACTCTTTATCTTCTAAAAGCTCTATATTTTTAAAGGTTTTTTCAAAACTCAAAACACTCTCTTCTACCATATTTTCTTGGCCGATAAAGGCTATATAAAATGAATCTTTTTTTAGAGCTTTTTTCCCAATTTCATTTAAGACATTAAGTCTTGATTGCACTACATTAATTAAGGTTTTACTATTTGCTTTATCTCTTAAGTTTTTAGCCCTTTCAATTTCTTCTTTTGCTCTGTCTTCATATGCAATTTGTTCTTTAACTTTTATGATTCTAATTTCGACTCCATCGGTACTTGCTAAAAAAGCTGAGATTTTTCCTTCTAAAATGTTTCTTTCGCTTTCATTTAGATACATAGTAGTTTTAGGAAAACACTTTGCTACTTTCAAAATGCTACCACCTAAAATTACATGAGTTTTTTCAATTTTTGAAATATTGCATTCACGTATGTATTCTAGATATGTATAGTCTTTTTTAGTTAAAACAAACTCAAGCATCTGTATTAAATATTCATAGCCCCTGACATCTCTAAACTTTACAATAGAAAGCAATGCAATTGGTGCCAAGATAGTTATGATAATAGCCTTTCCTGGAATATCTAAAACAACCATTAAACCAAACATTAACCCTATTAACACTAGAGCTACAATATCTTTAAAAGTAAAACTTTTGAATATATATGTTTTTACATTTACATCTTGTGGTCCTTTAATTCTCATCTTTTCCTACCTTCACATTTGACGGATATATTTATATATGCTATCTTTTAAGCAGAAAGAAGATAGTTCGCTTTAATCGGCTTGAACGCGGTAATGGACAATTGAGTCACCACTTCTTTCTTTTTTTATGCTCATTTGACAATACAAACTTATATATGCTATCTTTTAAGCAGAAAGAAGATAGTTCGCCTTAATAGGCTGGAGCACGGTAATAGACAATTGAGTCACCACTTCTTTCTTTTTTTATGCTCATTTGACAATACAAACTTATATATGCTATCTTTTACCAAAGAAAGAAATCAGTTCGCTTTAATCGGCTTGAACACGGTAATGGACATTTAGAGGTCACCATTTCTTTCTTTTTTTATGTCTAGTTATACAAATCTTCTAATGTACTTTTATTATTACTTAACAATTGCTCAGCTGGTTTGCTTAGATCTTTTATATTAGTGCTAATATGTTTTGAAGCATTTGCTATGTGATGACTACTATGCAAAATTGTATTTGATGTGCTTCTAGCTAAAGAAGAAGCTACTCTAATCTCTGACATAAAACTTGTAAGCGAATTTCCATGCATTCCTAGTATTGCTGCTATTAGATTTGATGTTTTTACAACTGAAAAAGCACCTGCAATTACAATTAATAGATGAACTAGGGAATTTTGGAAGTTGTTGTCTAAATATCTAATAGATGTTGCATACGGCAAAACCATTAAATATACATTCATGCTTAAAACTATTGCATATGACGAAACAATCTTTCCTACAACAAGTTCTCTCCATGATGTAAATCTTTTGCCATCATCTAAAGGCATAGTTGAAGCTGCAAGTGGTGAAATTAGATACAAGAAAATTACTTCAAATATTCTTTGAATTAATCCAATACATGAAACACTAAAGAGAAACAGTAAAATTCCACCACCCAAAATTCCAACTAAATAGTTTATATCTTCAATCTTGTAATATGTGCTTATTGAATTTATATCCATATATGAAATTGAGCCATTTACTATTGCAGCTTCTATCCCCTGCCTTGCCACTTCTTCTCCTATATATGCATCGCTTGCAGCAATTACTAAAAGTTCTGCTCCAATTTTGGCCTTTGTAACACCAATGCCGTTTATACTCATTGCAATATGTATTGCTCTAAACAAAACATTGAGTCCTATTACCACTGCTATTACAAAAAAAGGTATGAGCCAAATTCCAATAAAAGCTTTAAGCGATCTTTCAAAAGCCATTGCATTTGATATATCTTTTCTTGATTGTGCTTTTAAAATTGCAAGAATTGTAACTACCCCAAGCACTAAAATTCCAATCAAAGCAACCACTAAAAAAGTATCACTAATATTTTTTTGATAAATAAGGTGCGATAAAATATCGCCACTCTCACCATCTATCTCTTCAACACCTGAGAGTTTATAGAAAATCTCGACGAGAAAATCTATAAGGTATAAAATGTTTTTTGTTAGTTTATATAAAATTGAATATATTATTTCTTTCATCTTGAATTTTTATGTATAGCTCAATTAAATTTATGATAGCCTTGAATTTTATGTATAACTCGCTTAAATTTGTGACAGACCTGCATTATTTTATGTATAGCTAAATTGAATTTGTGACAAACTTAAACTTTATGTATAACTCACTTGAATTTGTGATAGACCTGCATTTTATATATAGCTCAATTGAATTTGTGACAGACTCGAAATTTTAGTTGCACATCTATCTTTGCTGAACTTATAACTAGAGTTTTTATTTTTTAATGTATAACTATTAATAAACTTATGACTGTAATCTCACTTCTAACCAACTTTGAAGTATTG
>JAAZJD010000003.1 GCA_012800525.1 Clostridiales bacterium | reverse complement strand
TTAAAAGATTTGAAGATATTACACTTTTTGCAACTTTTTGAGCTTGTGCTTCATCTATAGCATTTGTGACTTTTGCAATTAAAAGTTTAGTTGCACCTTCACCGTCTCTTGCTATAAGCTTAGATATATCAGTTAAAACTTTGAAAAGTCCATTTTTAAAATCAGCATATTCAATAGATTTTTCATCTACGATTTCACTATTTCCAGCAAGTTTTGAGTTAAATAACATTGCCATATCATTGGTAGAAGTATCTCCATCAACACTTACCATGTTTAAAGTGTTAGAAATGACATCCTTAAAAGCTTTTTCCATTAAAACATTTGATATATTAATATCTGTAGTTATGAAACAAAGCATTGTTGCCATCTTTGGATTTATCATTCCACTACCTTTTGCAACAGCGGCGATATATCCTTTTGTATTTCCAAATGGAATTTCTACAACAGACTCTTTTTCTATGAGATCTGTTGTCATTATTGCTGTAGCAAAATTTGTCCCGCCATCAACTGAAAGCCCTTCTTTTAACTCATTAATCCCATTTTTTATGGGATCTAGGGACATCTCTTCACCAATAACACCAGTTTGAGCAATTATTACATCACTTGTTTTAATCCCTAAAGCTTTAGCTACTATAGTACACATTTCAACTGCAACTTCATATCCATTTTTATTACAAGTATTGGCATTTCCACTATTGACTATTAAAGCCATGCTTTTTCCATTATTAAGGGTCAAATGCTCTTTTGTAACCTCAATAGATGCACCTTTAACTTTATTGGTTGTATAAACACCTAGAACATCAGCAGATGTTTTGCAAAAGATTAAACCCAAATCTTTTTTGGATTTATTTTTCCTAATTCCAGCATGTATTCCTGATGCCTCAAATCCTTTTGGTGTACAAATACTTTTGAACTTATTCATTTTATCCCTCATTAAAATACTGCAGGCACTAAGGTAAGACCTTCATCTTCTTTTAGACCAAGTTTTATATTCATATTTTGTATTGCTTGCCCTGCAGCACCTTTTACCATATTATCTATTGCGCTAACTATTACAATGGAATTAGTATTATCATCATATGTGAGTGAAATGTCACAGTAGTTTGACATCTTAACTCCATTTATATTGACCTTTGCAAAATCATCATATATACGAACAAACTTAGAGTTTTTATAAAAGTCTTTATATATACCAAGTAGTGTTTCTTTATCATATTTACCATTTACTTTTACAAAAATGGTTGAAAGAATTCCTCTATTTACGGGCAATAGATGTGTTGCAAGATTAACATTTACTTTTTTGCCAGCAAGTTTTGTAAGCTCTTGTTCAATTTCAGCAATATGCCTATGGTTTGCTATTTTATATGCATTAAATCCTTGAGATGCCTCTGGGAAATGTGTTGCATCACTAAGTTTTTTACCAGCTCCCGTTATCCCAGAAGCTGAAGAAACAAAAATGTTTTCATTAAATGTAATATTATTTTTAAGGATTGGAGCAAGACCTAAAATTATACTTGTTGGATAGCAACCAGGATTTGCAATTATATTTTTACCTTTTAACAATTCTTTATGAAGTTCTGGTATGCAGTATATAGAATTATTATGTAAATCTTTATGCTTAAAATCACAGCCATACCATTTTTTGTATATAGCTTCTTCTTCTAACCTAAAGTCTGCACCTAAATCTATTACTAATTTACCTTTTGCTTTTGCAACAATTTCTTCAGAAAGCGAATGTGGCAAACAAACAAAAATAACATCACTTTTCAAAATAACTTCATCTGCATTTGTTAACTTTTTATCATATATGTTTAAAACTCCAGGATAAACATCTGATAAAGCTTTATCTTCATATGAAACAGAACTTATTGCAACAACTTCAACTCCACTATGGTTTTGAAGTAGCCTTAATATCTCTATTCCTACATAACCTGTTGCACCAATAACTCCAACTTTTATTGTCATTTTTATCACCTATGTATTTAATAATAAAACTATAATATAATAAAAAAACGAATATGACAAGTATTTTATGCATATTTTTGAATAAACTTCCAGCAAATTGCATATATATTTGCTTTTAAACACTTTTTATGCAATAAAACTGAATATCAGTGCATAAATATAAACTTTATGCCACTTTTTTTAATTTTTTATGCAAAATAATGGGACTATTAAAAACTTTAAGAAACGACATATAGGTGCATTTATATTTCAACTAGCACCAAAAATAATCCTCCTCTCCTATGTTTATATTTTGATAAGAAAGGAACTGTTAAAAAATTTTTAGTTTCCTTAACAGCCCCTCAAAGTATTATTTATTTAAACTTAATCTTATTTAATGCCTTTTCTCTCTTTATATTCTGCGACCATTAATTTTACACCTTCTCTCCAAGGCATTTGTGGTTCAAACCCAAGTTCCTTTTGAGCTTTTGTAGGCAAAAAGTAAAAATCATGTCCAGCATGTTGTATTCGCATTTTTGTAAGGATTGGCCCATTTTTTATTCTAAATAATTTGTATATTCCCTCTAAAAATGATGCTGCTAGCATAGCTACCCAATATGGTGTAAATAGTTTTGGTGTTTTTACCCCAAGTTCTTTGGATATTGCTTCAACCCATTCTAGCCAATTAATTTTTTCTCCAGAAACTATATTATATGCATCTCCACCTGTACCAAACTCAAGTGCTCTACATAATCCTTGAACTAAATCTGTAATATATACTCTTGAAATTAAAAATTGACCTTTGCCAATAAATCCCATTTGACCTTTTAAGATTGCATCCATAATTGGTCCTTGAACAGTCGTGTCTCCAGGTCCATAAACAGTACATGGTCTTATACATACAGTTTTCATCTCTTCAGAGTTAAATGCTCTAACCATATCTTCTGCAATCCTTTTTGTTTTAGGATAAAAGCATTTTGAAGGATAATATGTGCCATCCTCAGTTTCTTCAACGTGTCCAAAAAATCCATGAATATCGATAGAGCTTATAAATAAAAAGTTTTTAACTCCTGCATCTTTAGCTAAATTCATTAACTTTTTCGTTGCATCAACATTTATTTCATAAAAGCTTTCATATGAACCCCAGTCTGAAACACGACCAGCAGCATGTATTACATCTGTTGCTTCTTTTGGATATTCATATTCTTTTGTTAAGTCTGCTTCAAGAAATGAAAGGTTAGGATTGTCTAGTTTTATAAGTTGATCTGCTATTACCCTATCCATAGCAATAACCTTTGCACCTTCACTAAGAAT
>JAAZJD010000041.1 GCA_012800525.1 Clostridiales bacterium | reverse complement strand
TTTGTATCTTTTTATCCTTTGCAAATCAAATACATTCTTGGATATTAAGCCTATACTGACTTTGCACCTTTTTTCTTTATTTTAATAATATCTTTCTTCACTAGTATCGCTATAACACTTGCAATAACTACTGCTAGTAACACAAACAATGAATACCACTTGGCAACTGCAATAAACATACCAATCCAAAATACAATCATTGACACAACATATGCTCCAAGTAACCAAAACAATACTGCTAATATCGTAGATCTGCGACCTTTTTTCTTGCCTTCCATTAAGACAAATTCTGCTCTTGCTGCTGCAACTGCAGCCATACATGGAACACTCAATAAGTTAAATGTTAAAAAAGCAAACATTGCGGGGATAGCAGTTTGTGGACCAAACATCAACCCACCTACACCTAAAATCATTGCTGCCATACCTGGATGTTCATTTAATTCACCAGCTTCTAAATCAAAAGCTTCACCAGCATCTTCGCCCATGCCACCAAACATTCCCATTGTCGCAACAACCATTTCTTTTGCAATCAATCCTGTAAATGCTGCTACTGTTAATTTCCAACCAATGTCGCCATATCCCCAGCCTAGTGGAATAAAAATATATGATAGCGGTTTTGCAATTACAGAGATCATGCTTTGATCGGCATCTACAAAACCATATCTAAAGCTAACATTAGTCAATACCCAAATTACAACGATAGAACCAGCAATAATTGTTCCTGCTCTCAAAAGATAATGTTTTAAATTTTGACCAAGATGTAGCATAACCGTTCTAAATTGCGGGGTTCTATATTCTGGCAATTCCATAATAAAGGGAGGGGTTTCACCTTTGACAAAAGTTTTTTTCAAAAACAATGATCCTAGTATTGCCACTACAATTCCAATTATATACATACCTGCTACAACACCAGTGGCATTTAAATTTGAATGAAGCGCAAACACTCCACCAAAAGCTGCCCATATTGGAAGTTTCGCACCACAAGAAAAGAAAGGTGATAATAATATTGCACGCTTTCTCTCAGATGCATCTTCCAAAGTTCTGGTTCCCATAATTCCAGGTATTGCACACCCAAAACAAGTTAATAAAGGTAAAAACGCTCTTCCTGAAAGGCCAAATCCTCTAAAAGCTCTATCTAAAATAAAAGCGACTCTTGCCATATATCCAGTATCTTCAAGTATTGACAAGAAAAAGAATAATATTAATATTAATGGAATAAATGATATAACAGCACCTACACCCTCAAACAGTCCGTTAACTACTAGACTTGTATACCATGTCCCCTCTGGCATAGCACCCTCGATAAGTCCAGTAAGTTCACCCCAAGCCTCTCCTACCAAAGTATGAAAAATTACACCTGGTGAATATACGCCATCGTTACTTGCTAAAAATCTTTCAACCCCTTCACTAATTTGCGCATCTTTAACTGCCCATCTTAACAACAAGAAATTTTCGCTAAATGTGAAATGGAAAATTAAAAGCATAATAAATAAAAAGATTGGAATACCCCAAAATCTATGTGTCAATATTTTATCAACTTTATCAGATTTTGATATTTTTTCTTTCTTTGCTTTTTTCAATTCAGCAGCATAATGTTTAGTAATATATTTATACCTAGCGTCAGCAACAACTGCTTCATAATCTCCATAAAAATCTCCAGTATCAACTTTTAACTTTAACTGAGTTACTTGTGGTAAAAACTCTTTTCTTTTATTAACTTCTAAATTGTCACCTTCAATAAGCTTTATTGCCCTAAATAATGGATTGTCTATCCCTTTTTCTATGTACAACTTTTCTACATTCGCTATAGCTTCTGAAATAATACTATCTTTTAAAACTGTATGACCTTTTCTTTCAGATTTTACCTCTCCATATGCAACTTCCATTAATTTATGAATATTGTTTTTCTTTAAGGCACTAATTCCAATAACTGGAACTCCAAGCTTCTTGCTTAAATTTTCAATGTTTATTTTATCGCCTGATTTTTCAACTTCATCCATAAAATTCAATGCAACAACAACAGGAGTATCTGTTTCGATAACTTGCGTTGTCAAATACAAGTTTCTCTCTAAATTTGTTGCATCAACTATATTGATTATTAAATCTGGTTTCTCGTCTAAAATATACTCTCTTGCCACAACTTCTTCTGGAGTATATGGTGAAAGAGAATAAATACCTGGCAAATCAACGATTTCTACTGGCTCTGATAGTTTTTTATAGACACCAATTTTTTGCTCTACTGTTACACCAGGCCAATTACCCACTCTTGCTGTAGCGCCAGTTAAGTTGTTAAATAGTGTGGTTTTACCCGAATTTGGATTCCCCGCTAATGCAAATCTCATTTCTCTACCTCCATCGTTACAATTTCAGCTTCCGCTTTTCTCAAAGATAATTGATATCCCCTAATAGTTACCTCAATGGGATCACCAAGCGGTGCTAATTTAATTAGCTTAATATCAGCTCCAGGAGTTACCCCCATATCAAAAAGTCTTCTTTTCAGTTTGCTTTCGCCAAAAACAGATTTAACTCTACCGCTTTGGCCTACCTGAAATTCACTTAATTTAACTTCCATTTTTACCTCATTTAAATGTTTTATATTATGCCGCAAGACATTAACATTATTTATATAACAATAATTTTCATAGCTAGGGATTTATTTAAAGCAAGCTTTGTGTCTTTTAGCTTTAAAATCACACAATCTCCTTCGTTACTTAAAGATGTAATTTTAGCTCCTACTAAAAGTCCAAGACTACAAAATCGCTTTTTGATATTATCATCAACCCTGATTTCTACAATCTCTACTTCCTTTCCATAAGGGACAAAAACTAAGGGCATTTTACTAGCTACCATATCAACTGCTACACTATTCATTACTTTTACACTCTCCATATCTTCTTACCTTCTTTTCATGCGGTTGCATATTGCGAACCATATGTTCTATAAAAAGGGCAATTATGCCCATAAACTCTTATATTGAAGTCTTTCTTTTAATTCAATACTTCTAGTTGCCTATATGCAACTATCTCAATTATACATAGGCGGTTCGCCACTGTCAACCACTTTTTAAAAGTTTTTTTGACAAAAAAAAGCCTTCGCAAACTGAAGGCTAAAAACACATATTAAGCTTTTTTTAAAAAATCTGCTATTTTCTTGGAATATGTTCTTCAACTATTTTTACTTTTTCAACTTTATATTTTGCAACATCTCTATATTTTGATTGATAATAATTTTCAGGAGTTATATCAATATCAGCGCCATCATATACAATAACAGTACATCCCCTTTGTGCTCCCTTACTTGCTATCCCAGGATATGCTAAATAATCTAAGCTAACACCATATGTTAACCTAATCGGTTTTATTTGTTCTTCAGTTTTCCAGTAATTTATAGAAATATTATTGTAATGATCGTGTCCACAAAAAACTGAGTCACCGCCCGCTTCTACCATAGTATCAAAAACATTATCTTCTCCTACACCATGATAAATTAGCTTTCCTGTCTCACCAATTCTTCCATACTTAAGTTCAACAACACCCGCTATATCCTTACTGTCGTTATCATAATATTCCATCCAAGCATCTTTATATTCTTTTATTGGTATATGGAAATACAAGCTTGATGGTACATCAATTTTAATACTAGACACTTGCTCTCCTTCAGGCAAAGCGTCAAACTTTGTTTGATTTGCTGCTTTTAATTTAGCCATCTCAGTTTTATACCATGTTGTTTGACTATTATGTATATTGTCATATTCCCACTTCAAACCAAATTTATCACTTGGCAAATATGAATGAGAGTCTAAAGTTACAATAGCTCTAGTGACAAATCCGGCACTATTTTTTATTTTTATTATTGAATTTCCAAATCCATCAATATTTTCTGGACCTTCTGAAAATAAACTGTATTTATATTGATCGCCTGAATAAAAATCGCTTATTTGCTCTCTAGTGTATTTACTATATACTTCAGTATCGTGATTTCCAAAAGTTACAGTCCAATATACACCTAAACTATCCATTAAATCTGCAAATGCTTTTGCCGCCTTTTTATTATCACTAGTTCCTGCTGAAAAAGGAACAGGATATGCAATATCACCTGTAGCAATAACTAAATCAGGTTTTTCAGCAGTCACCATTGCAGCAATCGCATTTAAAACTTTTTTATCTGTAGTTGCACTAAATAAACCTCCCCCAAGATGTATATCTGTTAGCTGTACAACTTTAAATTCATCATCTGTCACAAAAGTCCAGTAACCATCTGTATCTTTTTCTGGGACTAATTGCTCACCATCAGAATATGATACACCACCAAAACTTTGTGCATATTTTGGCAAAGTCTTTGTAACTATAGCACTTCCTATAGCTGTAATAATTACAACCAATAAAATTGCTGAAATTATTGATATTATGACAATTAAAGCTATCTTTTTTCTTCTTTTTTTAGCCTCTGGACTTTTGTCTAATGGTTTTATTTTAAACCTATTTTTCTTCCCTTTTTCTGGTTGCCCATTTTCAAGCTTCTCTGTATTGTCCATTCTTCACCTCGTAACTTCTCAAAGACTCATATTTAACATTCTAGCATATTTGAAGATACATTAAAATATATATTAAGCATCAAATATATCAACAACTAATTCTATCTTTAGTCTTTCTTCTAATTCTTTTTTTACTTGTAAAATCTCTTTATAAGAATCCTTTTCAGGTAAAATTTTAGCAACGGCAATTATTTTGCCAAAACCATAATCATGATATGAAATGCTTTTTATTTCCTTTATGCCTAAACACTCGTTTAAACTTTTATATAATATCTCTTTGCTTTCTTCATTAAATGTATCTTTGCCTAAGACTATTAATAGATTATCAACAATCATCTTGATACCAAGAGCTATGAATATTAATGAAATAATAATACCAAAAATTGCATCTAATGTTATTAGATATTTTGATAATACAAAGCCAAGTAAAGCTAAAAAAGTAATAATAGAATCAATAAAGCTATCTAATGTTACACCCTTAAAAACATTTGAGCGGATACTCTTATTAGCCCTCGCAAACAAAAATCCCATTGCTATTTTCATAATTATACTTACTATCAAAATGACTATGTATGACCATTGGTATATTAAATTCACAGGAATCATAATATTTTGCAAAGACCTTATGAGGAAAAATATTCCAGAAAACAAAATAAATAGCGAAAGCAAAAATGAAGCTAAATATTCAGCACGCCCATAACCATATGGCATTTCTTTACTAGATTTTCTCGAAATAATAACAAACGCTAAAACTGCAACTCCATTAAATACTAAATCAATAAAATTATTAACAGAGTCCATAACAATTGTAAGTGAACCAGAAGCAAGCCCTACATAAAGTTTTGACAATGCTAAAGCTAGATTTACCACTAAACCTATTGCCATAAAAATTATGCTTTTTTTAATTCTTGTAAAATTTTTCAAATATAATTCCTTATAGTCTAAATGTAAAAATAAACCCTAAATTTAGATGTTATAAATTTAAAGATACCGTTATTATTTATAGTTTTTTAAGATGATCTTTTAGAGCCTCAAATGTTATGGAACTTATCACATGTTCTATTCTACAAGCATCTTCTTCTGCAACTTCTTGAGGAACCCCAATTTTTTCTAAAAATCCAGTAACTGTTTTATGCTTTTCATAAATTTCATTAGCAAGTTTTTTGCCTTTATCTGTAAAGTTTAAATGTCCAGATGGAGCCATCAACAATAAGCCCTTTTTTATCAACTGATTAACCCCACGAGATACGCTAGATTTAGAGTAATTAAGTCTTCTTGCTACATCAATGGATCTGCAAGAACCTTCTTCCTTCATAATCAATAGTATTGTTTCTAGATAATTTTCAGCTGATTCTCTAACTTTTTTCATATATCACCTTTAAAATATTTCTTTATGTAATTATACAATATCTAAACGTTTTTTTATAGTGCAAATTTTTTTATTGTTTTAATTGTAGTTCGCCAATATGAAACTTACTGATTAAGTCTTAATTTTCTAAAAAACCTATAACTATTAGCATATTTTGACATTTTACTTCAATCATTACCTAGCATTTTTTGTCTTTGAAGTTGCAATAAGCATACTAAATTATAAACAAAAAACTGACCCCTTAAATAAATGTTTAGCCAACTTTTTGGGATCAGCTCATAATTTTTGTTTAACACACATTGATAATTAACTATTTTTTATATCTTCTGCTATAATTTTTGCAGCATCTCGAACTTCTTTTGCAGTACTGTCATCTAATGCTGATTTTATAGTTAAAGCTTTTACAATTTGCTCTACATTTTGAAGTTCCGATACTTCTTTTGAGATTTTTTCTGTAACTACAGGTGCCCAAGAACCATTTCCAACTATGAAGGCTTTTTTATTCCTAATAGTTAACATTTTCATATCATCTATCAATGCTCTCATTTTTGGATATATTTCTAAATTGTATGTCGGTGAAAGTAAAGCAAAATGAGTATTTTTATAAATTGAAGAAATAATATATGAAATATCTGTTTCTGAAACATCAAATAAATCTATATTTGTAACTCCATTTATAGCAAGTTCATTTGCTAATAAAAATGCTGCATCTTTAGTGTTTCCATACATACTTGCATATGCAATTGTTATGCCTTTTTGCTCACTTTGATATTGTGCCCATAATAAATATTTATCCAATATTAAGCCTATTTTATCTTTCAAGACGTGTCCATGAACTGGACAAATTATATTAATTGCTTTGCCATCTAACTTTGCAAATGCCGCTTCCACTCTTTGACCATATTTTCCCAAAATATTTGCATAATATCTTCTATACTCATCTAAATCAAAATTATTGCCGGCTTCATAATCAAACAAAGCGCCATCTATTGAACCAAATGCCCCAAAAGCATCAGATGAAAATAAAATCTTTTGTGATAATTCATATGCCATCATTGACTCAGGCCAATGCGCCATTGGAGTAAAAACAAACTCCAATTCATGTTTTCCTAAATTGAGTTTATCACCTTCTTTGACAATTTGAACGTTTTTGCAAATATCTCCAAAAAATTGTTTAAATATCCTAAGGCCTACTTGATTGATTACAACTGTAGCATTGGGATAATTAACTAATAACTCCCTAAGTGTTGCACTATGATCTGGCTCCAAATGCAAAACAACAATGTAGTCTAAATCTCTATTATCTAAAACCTTTTTGACATTGTTAATATATAAAGTTGAAATAGATGCATCAACTGAATCTAATACTGCAGTCTTTTCATCATTAATTAGATATGCATTATATGCTACACCTTTTGGCAACGGAAACAAGTTTTCAAAACGAGATAATCTCTTATCGCTACCGCCTACCCAATATATGTCTTTTGATATTTCTCTAAAACTATACATACAAACCCCTAATTTTTTTAATTTTTATTTTATTTTCTTAAAAAGTGAAACGCGACACTAATATAATACTAAAAACGGTTATTTCTTACAAATAAAACACCAAAGCAAAAAGCCTTGGTGTTCTAATATAATTAGACATTTACAACTTTAAACTATAAAGACTTTTTCCATAATCCATGCAAATTACAAAATGCCCATACTGCTATTGGTTTATCGTTAACTAAAACAAATTCAGCATTTGGTGTTACTTTGCAAACTTTTCTTTGTCCGCCATTTTCTGTTTCAAGATAAATCCAAGAAATATAATGCTCTGGAATCATAGGATGTGCAGTTGAACCAACTTGTACTTTTATGCTATTTCCTTCCACTTTAACATCTGGAATATGCTTTTCATAGCCGCCCTCTTCTGTTACTTTGGGTTCAAGTAATTTCATTTGTTGTCCACAACATGAAATTGGTCTTTTGTCGTCTTCTAAAAGACCAAATAAGTTACTACATTTTTCACAATAATAAAATTTTGCCATAAAATCCTCCTTTCTACTAAATTTTAGCAATTTTATATGACTTTGTTATTTTTTTTGAGAATAATCTTTTGTTAAAGTGTCTAAAGCTCCCCTAATTGAAGGCAATATAATATCTAATCCTTCTTCAACAGTAATTAGTTTGCTTGGTAAATTAATAATTAAACTCTTTTTTCTCATTCCGGAAATTCCCCTAGATAAAATACTTCTCTCTGTGGTCTTTAAGCAACCTATTCTCACAGCCTCATTAAATCCTGGAATTTCTTTTTCAATCACTCTTCTTGTTGCTTCTGGGGTGACATCTGTTGGGGTCAAACCTGTACCACCAGTTGTAATAATTAACGAAATGTTCTCTTCATCACAAGCTTTAATCAATTCGTTATATATCGTTTCTTCGTCATCTGGTATTGTAATTCTTTTAACTACTTTATAACCTGCTACAGTTAGCATTCCTACCATATGATTTCCTGTTATATCTGAACGTTCTCCAAGTGCACAGCTATTACTTACTGTGATTACTGCCGCTTTGTATTGCATTTTTTCCTCCAAGTTATATATTTTTTAACTAATGACATTATACAACATTTGCACTTTAAATTAAATAGCCATTTAGCATATTATAAATTTGTTAAATCTCAAAAGTAACTACATGCTCAAAGCCTAAAAAAGTTTTCATATGTAAGTGCCGATATTTTTATATAATCAGGAATTTTTTTTAAATAAAAAATTCCCAATTTGACAAAGCTTGTTAAATATTGCACTTTAAATTGAATAGCCATTTAGCATATTATGAATTTGTTAATTCCAGAAGTAACTGCACGCTCAGAGCCTAAAAAAAGTTTTCATATGTAAGTGCCCATATTTTTGTATAATTAGAAAAATTTTCCAAATAAAAAGTTTCGAATTTGACAAAGTTTGTTAAA
>JAAZJD010000040.1 GCA_012800525.1 Clostridiales bacterium | reverse complement strand
ATTCCCCGCAGAACTCCCCTTGATAACACTGACATCTTCCATATCTGCAAACAACTTGTTGAAAATTACAACAAAAACCTTCCATTAGCAGCCTAATATACAACACTAAAAATAAAAAACACGCAAATAGCGTGTTTTTTTGTTTTAATAAATAGAATTAATTTATGTTAAACTCGTAATCATCTTGTCTATGGATTTTCCAGCCTCTACCATTGGATAAACGCACTCATCAATATTTATATTCGCATCTATTAGTGTTGGAACACCTTTTGCTAAAGCTTTATCAAAAACAGATTTGAATTCTTCTAATGTATTTGCTCTATAACCATCAATATTGTAAGCATCAGCTAATTTAACAAAATCTGGTCCTCTATCTAGGTTTGTTTGAGAATAGCGTTTTTCATAAAATAGTGTTTGCCATTGTCTTACCATACCAAGCGTTTTATTGTTAAGTATGACTATAATAATAGGCAAGTTATAATAAGATATCGTTGCAAGTTCAGTACTATTCATTCTAAAGCTCCCATCTCCTGCTATTGCAATGACCTTTTTATCTTTTGCTGCTACTTGACTTCCTATACTTGCTCCCGTTCCAAAGCCCATTGTTCCAAGCCCACCAGATGTAATCAAAGTTCTAGGCTTAGTGTATCTATAATATCTTGCTGCCCACATTTGATGTTGTCCAACTTCAGTTGTAATAATAGCATCACCTTTAGTCATATCACTAATGTGAGAAATAATATTGTAAGGAGTCATTTGTGTGCGATCTACTTTGTCCCCTCTTGAAAAACCATGCACAGTTTCTAAAAATTCTGGGTTTTTTCTTTCTTTTATTAGAGGTAGTAGATTTTTTAACACCACTTTAGCATCTCCAATTAATTGATAATTAGAGCCTATATTTTTATTTATTTCAGCTGAATCAATATCTATATGAATGACTGAAATCTTTTTAATAAATTGAGAAGCAGATGTTAAAACTCTATCACTAAATCTTGTTCCAATGGCTATTAACATATCACTTGCTTTTAATCCTAGATTGCTTGATTTAGTCCCATGCATACCAATCATTCCAGTAAAATGCGGATCATATGAGCTGACAGCTCCTTGTGCCATAAGAGTTAAAGCTACAGGAGCATCAAGTTTATTTACCAATTCTCTAAGCTCATTTGATGCATTTGCGGTAATAACTCCACCCCCTGCTAGAATGAAAATGTTTTTAGCTTTATTTATTTTTTCTGCAACTTTTTCAATGTCTTCTTTTGAACTTTCCATACTTGGAATATATTCTTCTGGAGTTTTTTCAATAAACTCTGTTTCTTCAACTGTAATATTTTTTGGTATGTCTATTAAAACAGGTCCTGGTCTACCCTCTTTAGCAATGTAAAAAGCTTCTCTTAAAACATCAGCTAACTCTTCTATGTTTCCAACTATATAATTATGTTTTGTTATTGGCATAGTAATACCTGCAATATCAACTTCTTGAAAACTATCTTTACCTAGTAATGACTTTGCAACATTACAAGTAATAGCAACAATAGGAATTGAATCCATATATGCATTAGCTATACCAGTAACTAAATTTGTTGCTCCAGGTCCGCTTGTCGCAAAACAAACACCCACTTTACCCGTAACCCTTGCATAAGCATCTGCTGCATGAGTTGCAGCTTGTTCATGTGCGGTAAGATAATGTTTTATTTTATCCTGATTTTTATATAACTCATCATATACATTTAGGATAGTTCCACCAGGATATCCAAAAATCTCTGTAACTCCTTGCTCTATTAAAACACTAATTACAATCTCAGCACCATTCTTAATTATTTTTTTATCTTTCATAATATTTCCCTTGTATATTTATTTTAAAATTGCACCTTCTGATGCCGATGATACGCATCTTGCATATCTATTTAAGTACCCACTAAGCTTTTTCTCAACTGGCTTATATTCTTTTTTTCTTTTTGCCAATTCTTCATTTGAAACTAATAAGCTTATTGTATATTTATGCATATCTATTTCAATAATATCTCCATCTTTTACAAATGCTATTGGGCCACCGTCAGCTGCTTCTGGAGAAACATGTCCAATGCTTGCTCCTCTAGTTGCTCCTGAAAATCTCCCGTCTGTAATTAAAGCAACACTATTATCTAAGCCCATACCTGCAATAGTTGCAGTTGGGGATAACATTTCGCGCATTCCTGGACCCCCTTTAGGGCCTTCATAGCGAATCACAACGATGTCTCCACTTTTAATTTTACCTGACATTATGGCTTTAATAGCATCTTCTTCACTGTCATAAACTTTTGCTTTTCCTTTGTTTACTAGCATATTTGGACTTACAGCAGATCTTTTTACAACACATCCTTCTGGTGCTAAATTGCCAAATAATACTGCTAAACCGCCAGTACTTGAGTATGGATTTTTTGATCGAATTACATTTTCATCTTTTACTTTTGCATTCTTGACATTTTCTGCAACAGTCTTTCCTGTTACTGTAATT
The DNA here is from genome assembly GCA_012800525.1 of Clostridiales bacterium. Classification (GTDB taxonomy): domain Bacteria; phylum Bacillota; class Clostridia; order Christensenellales; family DTU072; genus JAAZJD01. The sequence continues at coordinate 34,529 of JAAZJD010000040.1, read as the reverse complement.
AACTTACCATTTAGTTTTCCCAATTTTAAAAGTTCATTCATAACAGCTTGAACGCCACCAGCATAATATAAATCTGAAATAAAATGTCTGCCAGCAGGTGCTAATTTACAAAAGTTAGGTGTATTACTGCTGATTTCGTTTATCATTTGCCCATCAATTTTTAAATTAACTTCATTTGCAATTGCTAAGACATGAAGCAAGGTATTTGTTGAACAAGATAATGCCATATCTACTGTTAAAGAATTTTTAAAAGCTTCCTTAGTTAAAATATCACTTGGCTTTATATCATTTTTAAGTAAATATATGATCTGTTCACCAGCTTTTCTAGCAAGTCTTATTCTTTCAGAAAATACCGCTGGAATAGTTCCATTTCCTGGTAATGCAAGCCCTAAAGCTTCCACAACACAGTTCATACTATTTGCTGTAAACATACCAGAGCAAGATCCACATGTAGGACATGCTTCATTTTCATATTCATCTAGTGTTTCTTGATCCATTTTACCAACTGCGCAAGCTCCCACAGCTTCAAACATATCGGTCAAACTTATGCGTTTTTCTCCAACTTTTCCTGCAAGCATTGCCCCACCACTAATAACAATAGAGGGGATATTTACTCTTGCTGCACCCATAACCATTCCTGGCACTATTTTGTCACAATTTGGGATTAAAACTAATGCATCTAAAGCATGTGCCTTTGCCATACATTCTACAGAATCTGCAATAATTTCTCTTGTAACTAAAGAATATTTCATCCCTTCATGATTCATTGCAATCCCATCACACACGCCAATAGAGGGTATAACCACGGCATTTCCGCCAGCAGAAATAATACCTTCTTTTACTGCAGCTACTAGTGAATTTATATGCATATGTCCAGGAACAATATCACTTTGAGCACTCACTATTCCAATAATTGGCTTGTTAAATTGGCTATCAGACCATCCCAATGCTTTAAATAACGACCTATGGGGAGCTCTATCCACTCCTTGTGTAACTTGTGAACTCTTATACATAATTACCTCTATGTTTTTTTCTAAAATTTTATTTTAATATAGTCTTTGCTGTTTTTTTTGCAAATTTTAATATTTTATTGGCATTCCATTTTTTGGATCATTTGCATACTCACGAAAAGCAGCCAACAATTTTTTAGTAACTGGGCCAGTAACCCCAGCACCGATTGTTCTTCCATCAGCTTCAGATACAGAAATAAGTTCTGCAGCTGTTCCTGTTAGGAAACATTCATCTGCTGAATAGACATTAAATAGTGTAAATGGAACTTCTTTTACAACATATCCAAGCTTTGTGGCAATTTCAATAACCACATTTCTCGTAACTCCTGCAAGTAAACCCATATATGTTGGCGGAGTATATATCACGTTATTTTTAATGATAAAAATATTATCTCCTGTACACTCACATACCCAACCTTCCGAATTTAACATTATAGCTTCACCACAGTTTTGTCTATTTGCTTCCATTTTAGCCATAATATTATTTAGATAGTTAAGTGATTTAATTTGAGGATCTAAAATAGCACCATGTGCCCTTCTTTGTGAAGCTGTAGCAACCTTAAGTCCTTTTTCATACATTTCTGTGGAATATAGTTTCACATTTGCTGCAATACAAATAAGGCTTGCTCCTTTACAGTTCGTTGGAGATAAACCAAGATCGCCTACTCCTCTAGTAACGACTAATCTTATATATCCATTTTTAATATCATTTTTTGCACACGATTTGCATACAATGTCCATAATTTCTTCTTTTGAATATGGAATTTTTAAATCAATTGCTCTTGCTGCATCAAATAGTCTATCAATATGCTCTTTTAATTTAAAAACATGACCACTGTATGCTCTTATACCTTCAAAAACACCATCTCCATATAGAAGACCATGATCAAAAACTGAAATTTTCGCATTTTCTTTTTCATAGAATTTGCCATCGATAAATATATAACTCATAATTTCCTCCTCGAGCATTCGCTCAAATTTTTAAAATTTATATGGTTTTATTTAATATAATTTGCAATTATATCTCCCATTTCTTTTGTGCCAACTAGCTTCATTCCTTTGCTAAATATATCTCCTGTACGATAACCTGCTGTTAAAGCTGCATCAACTGCTTTCTCAACTTTTTGAGCTTCATTTTCCATACCGAATGAATGTCTTAACATCATAGCTATTGATAAGATTGTCGCAATAGGATTTGCTTTATTTTGACCTGCAATATCTGGAGCACTTCCATGTATTGGCTCATAAAGTGCATTTTTTCCACCAAGTGATGCTGAAGGAAGCATTCCTATTGATCCTGTCAACATACTTGCCTCATCAGATAAAATATCGCCAAACATATTTTCTGTAATAATTACATCAAATTGTTTTGGATTTCTAATAAGTTGCATAGCCGCATTATCAACATATAAAAAGTTACATTCAACTTCTGGATAATTTTTTGCAACTCTTTGAGTAACTTCTCTCCAAAGTCTTGATGACTCTAATATATTAGCTTTATCAACAACACAAACCTTTTTATTTCTTGATAAAGAAATTTCAAACCCGACCTTTAATATTCTCTCAATTTCTTCTTCGTTATAGTACATTGTGTCATATGCACTTTTATCAGCTTTATTTCTGCCTCTTTCGCCAAAATATATTCCACTGGTTAATTCTCTAACAATCATTATATCAAGGCTATCGCCAATAATTTCATCTTTTAGTGGACAAGCATCTTTTAATTGCCTATGCAAAATAGCTGGACGCAAATTTGCATACAAACCAAGACCACCTCTTAAACCAAGCAAGGCTTTTTCTGGTCTTTGATCGCCAGCTAAATTATCCCACTTAGGACCACCTACTGCTCCAAGTATTACAGCATCAGCTTTTTTGCAAGCCTCAAGTGTTTTTTCAGGAAGTGGATGACCATATTTATCAATGGCAACTCCACCTGCTTCATAATAAGAAAACTCAAATTTAACATCTGAAATTTCTTCTATTTTTCTTAATACTTTAATTGATTCTGCTACAATATCTGGACCTATTCCATCACCTTCAATTACAACAATATTCTTTTTATTCATAATTTCCCTCTATAATTCAATCGTTTCTATATCGTGTTTTTCTTAATACTTTCTACCAAACCACCGCCAGCAATTAACTTTTGCATAAACTCTGGATAACCTTGTGCATAAAATACTTTTCCAGTTGTTTTATTTGTTATTTTGCCTTCTTTAAAATCAACACTGACAATATCACCAGTTTTAATGTTTTTGACCGCTTCTTCACATTCTAATATAGGTAGGCCAATGTTAATAGAATTTCTATAAAAAATTCTTGCAAATGTTGAAGCAATAACACAAGAAACTCCAGCTGCTTTAATCGCTATCGGAGCATGCTCTCTAGATGAACCACATCCAAAGTTTTTGTCTGCTACAATAATATCGCCCTTTTGAACTTTATTGATAAAATCTTTGTCTATATCTTCCATGCAATGTGCTGCAAGTTCATCAGGACTTGATGTATTTAAGTACCTTGCTGGAATAATTACATCTGTATCAACATTATCACCATATTTAAAAACTCTTCCTTCTGCTTTCATAATTTACCTCTAATTCTTTGTATTGACTAACCGTCTTAAAATAATCTTTATAATTTTTCAGGATTATATATTTCACCCATAATCGCTGAAGCTGCTGCAACTGCTGGAGATGCCAAATATACTTCTGATTTTGGATGTCCCATTCTACCTACAAAATTTCTATTTGTGGTTGAAACAGCTCTTTCCCCCGCTGCTAAAATTCCCATATGTCCACCTAAGCATGGTCCGCATGTTGGCATAGAAAAAATTGCACCTGCATTAATAAATATTTCAACTAGACCTTCTTTTATTGCTTGCAAATAGATCTTTTGTGTTCCTGGAATTATGATAGTTCTAATTCCTTTTTTCACTTTTCTTCCATCTAAAATCTTAGCTGCCATTCTTAAGTCTTCCATTCTTCCATTTGTACATGAACCAATTACAACTTGATCAATTTTTATAGATTTAACCTCATCTATTGTTTTAGTATTTTCTGGAAGATGTGGAAATGCAACAGTCGGTCTAATTGTAGCTAAATCAATTTTGTAAATCTTTTCATACTTTGCATCTTTATCAGCTTCAAAAATTTTGTACTCTTTTGTGGAATGCTCTTTCATATATGCAATTGTTTTTTCATCTACTGGGAAAATCCCATTTTTTCCACCTGCTTCTATTGCCATATTTGCAACTGTAAATCTATCATCCATAGAAAGATTTTTAACTCCAGGACCAAAAAATTCCATACTTTTATATAAAGCACCATCTACACCAATCATGCCTATAATATGTAAAATCAAATCTTTTCCACATACATATTCACTTGAAAATTTACCCGTTAATTCAAATCCTATTGCCTCTGGAACTTTAAACCAAGCTTTCCCTGTAGCCATTCCAGCAGCCATATCTGTACTTCCAACCCCAGTTGAAAAAGCCCCTAAAGCTCCATATGTACAAGTATGTGAGTCTGCTCCAATCACAACATCACCAGCCACAACCAAACCTTTTTCCGGCAAAAGCACATGCTCAATGCCAACTTCACCAATTTCAAAATAATTTTTTATTTTGTGATCAATAGCAAACTCTCTAATAAGCTTACATTGTTCTGCAGTTTTAATATCTTTGTTTGGTGTAAAGTGATCTGGCACAATTGCAATCTTAGTTTTGTCAAAAACATCTTTGCCAATCTTATTAAATTCTGGTACTGCAACAGGAGTGGTTACATCGTTACCTAATACCAAATCTAATTTTGCCATTATTAATTGACCTGCTTCAACTTTGTCTAATCCAGCAGCATTTGCTAGAATTTTTTGTGTCATTGTCATTCCCATAGATTTTTTCTCCTTAATCGTATATTTTGTCTAATATTTATGTTTTATTTTTTTAATCCATTATTTTCATCAAGAAGCAATTTATATTCTATTGCATCAACTAATGCTTTAAAACTAGCTTCAATTATGTCATCTGAGACACCAACTGTCGTAAAGATATTTTTTTCATCTCTTGATTCTATTATTACCCTTGTCGTAGCAGAAGATGCTTTTTCCGAATCTAAAATTCGAACTTTATAGTCTGTTAACTTAAAGTTTTTCAAATTTGGATAAAACTTTTCAAGTGCTTTTCTAAGTGCCTTATCTAAAGCGTCAACTGGACCTTGGCCATCACCTACTGATAGCTCAATGGTGTCATCAACTTTAATTCTAACAATTGCAGTTGCAGGGAAATATCCGCCTTTAGTGTGTTGCTCAGTTATGGTTCTAAAAGTAACCAATTCAAAATATGATTTATACAAACCTAGTTTTTTTCTAATTAAAAGTTCTAAACTAGCATCTGCACCTTCATACTGATAGCCCCTGTGTTCTTTTTCTTTTATCAATTTAATGACTTCATCGGTTATTGCATCTGTACGTTTAATATTTTTATCAACTTTTTGAATTGCTTTGATTAAAGTGCTACGTCCTGCAACTTCACTCATTAAAAATCTTCTATTATTTCCAACTTTTTCAGGATTAATATGCTCAAAGCTAGAAGAAAGTTTAGTTACACCATCAATGTGCATTCCAGCTTTATGTGCAAAAGCAGATTTACCAACATATGCCATACCATTTGGTATAGTTATATTCATAATTTCTGCAGCTTTAATTGCAAATGTTGTCAATGACTCTAAAGCCTCAGTAGGAATACCTTTATATCCTAGTTTGATTTGCAAAGTGGGTATTATGGCAAGCAAGTTTGCATTGCCACAACGTTCGCCAATTCCTAGCAAAGTTCCTTGCACCATTGTTGCTCCATGTTGAACTGCAACAACTGAATTTGCCACTGCCATTTCACTATCATTATGGGTATGAATTCCAATTTTAGCATCTGGTAATTCCTTTTTTACAACTTCCATGATTTCTATGATTTCTAAAGTTAAACTTCCACCATTAGTGTCACATAAACAAAGATGATCTGCACCAGCTTTATGAGCCATCTTCAATGTTTCTAAAGCATATTTATTATTGTTTTTATATCCATCAAAAAAATGCTCTGCATCATATATGACTTTTTTACCATTTTTCTTCAAAAAGCTTACTGTATCAAAAATCATATTTAAGTTTTCTTCATATGTTGTATTTAAAACGTCCGTCACATGAAGATCCCAGCTTTTTCCAAAAATCACAAGTATATCTGCACCACAAGAAACTAAAGCTTTCAAATTTGCATCATCTTCAGCTTTTATATTTTTTCTTCTTGTCGAACCAAAGGCAGCTATTTTAGAATGACTAAGTTTAACATCAGCAAGTTTTTCAAAAAACTCCATATCTTTTGGATTTGAAAAGGGATTACCTGCTTCGATATAATCTATTTTTAACTCGTCTAATAGCTTAACAATATTGAGCTTATCTTGAGTTGAAAAGCTTATACCTTCACCTTGAGCTCCATCTCTTAATGTCGAATCTAAATATGTTATCTTTTTCATATCTTTACCTTTATCTTTATCATCTAAATTCTAATTATTTGTTTTCTTCCATAGTCTTTTGAGTTAATTTTCTATCATAGAAAATATTGTTAATTGCTACTATATATGCAGTGATAGCGGCTTCAATGATATCAACACCGACACCATGACCATTAAATGTTTTGCCATTGCTATTAAGTTTTAGAGTTACAACTCCTTGAGCATCAGTGCCACCAGTAATAGCTTCTATTTTAAAGTCCACTAAATCAAACTGTTCACCAACCACTTCAGATATTGCTTTATATGAAGCATCGATAGGTCCAAATTTAGACATTGCAGTTGTTTCTTTAGACTCACCTTTTGAGTTTGTTACTTTGACACTTGAAACAGATGTGACTGTGTTTCCAACATAAACTAAATAATAATCTAATTTAAATTCTTCTGGAATTTCAGTAGCTCTATTTTGATATAACAAAGCTTCTATATCTGCATCAGAAACAAGCTTTAGTCTATCTGCAAGTTTTTTAAATTCTACAAAAATCTTTTCTAACTCTTCTTCATCTACTATATAACCAAATTCTTTTATTCTATCCCTTAAAGCATGCTTTCCTGAATGTTTCCCTAAAACAAGTTTGTTTGATTTCAATCCAATCGTTTCTGGAGACATAATTTCATACGTTTCTCTATTTGCTAAAACACCATGTTGATGCACTCCTGATTCATGGGCAAATGCATTATCACCAACAATTGCTTTATTAGGTTGAACTTTTATACCAGTAATTTTAGACAAAAGTTTTGAAGTTGCATAAATTTCAGTCGTATCAATGTTTGTATATGCATTATACTTGTCTTTTCTAGTATGTAATGCCATTACAATTTCTTCCAATGCCGCATTACCCGCACGTTCGCCAATTCCATTGATAGTACATTCTATGATATTTGCTCCAGCTTGCATTGAAGCAAGAGAATTTGCAACTCCAAGGCCTAAATCATTATGACAATGTACCGAAACATTTACATTTTCAATCCCTTTAACATTTTCATGTAAATATTTAATTAGATCATACATTTCTTCTGGGGTTGAATAACCAACGGTATCTGGCACATTTATTGCAGTTGCACCTGCTTTAATTACTGCTTCATAAACTTGAACTAAAAATTCCCTATCAGTTCTAGACGCATCTTCTGCAGAAAACTCAATATCATCACACTTGGATTTTGCGTAAGCAACTGCTTTTGCTGCACGTTCTAAAACTTGTTCTCTTGTCATTTTTAGCTTATATTTCATATGTATTTCTGAAGTTGCTAAAAATACATGAATACGTGGCTTTTTTGCATATTTAACAGCATCATATGCAGCGTCTATATCTTTTTCCACCGCTCTTGCCAAAGATGATACTGATGCATTTTCTACTACTTTTGCAATTTCTGAAACTGCCGTAAAATCGCCAGGGGAAGCTATGGCAAAACCTGCCTCAATAATATCAACTCCAAGCTTATCAATTTGTTTTGCCAAATTAATCTTTTCGCTAATATTCATACTGCAACCTGGTGATTGTTCACCATCTCTTAGTGTCGTATCTAATATTTTTACCAATTTCATAATACACCTTCTAAATCAACATACCTATATGAATACGAATCACAAAAGCATGTGATTTTAAATTATTTTCTATATTCCAGAGCTAGATTTTCTAGCCCTGGATTTTTGGTTTTGATTTTAACAAATGCTATTATTTTTCTTCAATAGCTTCGTTCCAGTTCATTTTTGCTCTTAAATCTTTTCCAACTTTTTCAACTTGCAAATTTTGTTCAGTTTCTCTCATTTTCTTAAAGTTGGCACCACCACTTTGAAGTTCTTTAATAAATTCTTTTGCAAAATTACCGTTTTGGATATTTTCAAGAACTTTTTTCATTGTTTTCTTAGTTTCAGCAGTAATAATCTTTGGACCAACTACATAATCACCATATTCTGCGGTATTTGATATAGAATATCTCATTCCTGATAAACCTGCTTTATAAATCAAATCAACAATAAGTTTCATTTCATGAATGCATTCAAAATATGCACTTTCTGGTTGATATCCTGCTTCTACTAAAGTTTCAAAGCCTGCCTTCATCAAAGCTGAAATTCCGCCACATAAAACGGCTTGTTCTCCAAACAAATCAGTTTCTGTCTCTTCTTTAAATGTTGTTTCTAAAACCCCGCCTCTTGTTCCACCTATGCCATATGCATATGCTAGTGCAAGTTCTCTAGCGTTACCAGTAGCATCTTGTTCAACTGCGATTAGACAAGGAACACCTTTTCCTGCTAAATATTCACTTCTAACTGTGTGCCCTGGTCCTTTTGGAGCTATCATAACAACGTTAACATCTGCTGGTGGTACAATTTGCTTATAGTGAATATTGAATCCATGTGCAAAAGCTAAAGTTTTACCCTTAGTTAAATTTGCTTCAATTGATTCTTTGTAAAGTTTTGCTTGATACTCATCATTGATTAAAATCATTATGAAATCTGCCCACTTTGCTGCTTCTGCTGCAGTTGCAACTTTTAGACCAACATTTTCAGCTTTAGCCCATGATTTGCTTCCTACATATAGGCCAACCATAACGTTTGCTCCTGACTCTTTTAAATTCAAAGCATGAGCATGACCTTGTGAACCAAAACCTATAATTGCTATCTTCTTGTCTTTAATTGCGCTAAAATTAGCATCTTTATCGTAATACATTATTGCCATTTCTTTGTCCTCCTTTCAATGGTTTTATGTTTTCAAGATTATCTGCAACACCTCTTTTTATTGCAGTCAATCCAGTTCTTATTAATTCAACGATGTCATAATCACGTAGTACATCTACAAAAGCTTCAACTTTATCAGAATCACCTGTAAGTTCAAATATTAAAGATCTTGGTGAAACATCTACTACTCTTGCTCTAAATAGATTAGCAACATCTATAATTTGTTGTCTCATGTCGACATCAGCACATGCAACTTTTACTAAAATAAGTTCTCTAAAAACACTTTTGCTTGCATCTAATATGGTTACTGATTCAACATCAATTAATTTATGAAGTTGATTGTGAATTTGGTCAATAGTTGAGCTATCACCTGTAACAACAACTGTTATTGCAGAAAACTTATCATTTTCAGTTGTTCCTACGGAAAGGCTATCTATATTGTAACCACGCCTTGAAAAAAGACCACTAACCCTTCTTAGTACGCCAGATTTATTTTTAACTAAAATTGAAACCACATATTTTTTCATTTGGCATCTCCCTTTTATTGAAAAATACCTCGTCGTATTTTGCGAGGTATTTGATTTTGATTATTATTTCCTATTGAATATTGTCTTGCTTTGCACCAAAATTAACACCCCGCTATACCTATAACGACGAGAATAATTATCACTATAAGAAGTAACACATTTCTTTTTTGGACAAATCTTCTCACGATCTTTGCTCCTTTTGCTGCTTTTATTTATTCTAAAACATAATAGTTATATATGTCAACGAATTTAACTATAAAATTTTATATCTATAAATACAACTTATAACATAAGACTATCTACAACTATAAAATCATATCGATTTAGTTTTGATACAACTTTCTTGCTTAAAATATCCTCTTGAGGTTTAATTCTAATGGTCTCTTGAGATAGATTAACCATAGCCTTCAATCCTTCCCTATCAATTACTAAAATATCATTTTCAATATTTATCTTAAATTTTCCTTTAAATTTTTCTCTATATTGTTTTCTCATTTTCCCAAGACTTTGATAGTGAGCTAATAATATTTTATCACCACCAGTTTTTGGAAAAGGTCTTCGATTTATTGGATCTTCAAATCCCTCTACTCCAACTTCATCACCATAATAAACTGTTGCAACTCCTGGTAAAAAATATTGAATCAGTGAAGCAACTCGTAAAAGTTTTCGCCCTCTTTCATAATCTATATCAGACAATCTATAGGCTAACCTTTCCTTTTTGGTTGCTGGAGGGATAACTCCAGACAAGACATTAATTATTCTCACGGTATCATGAGTACCAAGTAATGTCATTGAACAATCTAATGCTTCTTTTGGATAGTTTTCAGCAATTGTATATACTTGGTTTATAAAACTTTGCATATCACCAGTTTTTAATAAATCTATAATTGCTTCTTTATAGGGATAATTCATTACACCATCTAATTCTTTTCCAAGTAGATATTTTCTTTTTTCGTCATAAGATATTTTTGTGCTAGCATCTTCCCAAACTTCTCCAATAACTACAACATCACCATGTTTTTTGCTTCTTTCGCGTATTTTTTCAACAAAAGCATCTGAAATTTCATCAACTACATCAAGCCGCCATCCTTTTACGCCCATCAAACTCCACTTTTCAATGACACCACCAGGGCCTGCTATCATATCTTGAAATCCTTTGGCATTTCTCGATATAGTTGGACAAACAGTAACGCCCCACCAACAATGATAATCATTTGGATAATTGTAAAAAGTATACCAATCATAGTATTCAGAAAAGGTTGATTGATATGCTCCGACAGAATTATAATTTCCAAATTTATTAAAATAAACACTATCTGCTCCTGTATGATTAAATACCCCATCTAGTATTATTTCTATGCCCAGTTTTTTTGCTTCTTTCAAAAGAAGCTTAAATTCTTCTTCCGTTCCAAACAAGGGATCTATTTCAAAATAATCGCCAGTATCATATCTATGATTTGAAGAACTTTTAAATATCGGTGAAAAATAAATTGCACTTACCCCTAAATCTCTTAAATATTCAAGTTTTGATATAACTCCTTTTATATTTCCACCATAAAAGTCATTGGCAAAATATTTACCTTCGGCATCCTGAATTGATAACTCTTGATACCATGATCTAATTATTGCATTTTCTTTTTCTACCTTTATTCCATCTGAAACTCTTGCAAATCTATCAGGAAAAATATGATATATTAAGCCACCTTTTAACCATTCGGGAGTTGCAAAATTTTTATCATAAACTGTTAATTGCCACTCTGGAAGCCACTCGCCAACAATCGCTATACCTTGGCCATTGTGGCCAACATAATATGTTTTATTATGTGTGTAAACTTCAAATCGATAATAATAAATCTCTGGATCATCAACGCTAAATTCCAAGCTATATTCTTTATTTTTTAATGGAGTTAGAGAAAATTTATTTTTATATGAATCAGATCTTAAAAACAAACTTACACCCGTTACTTCTTTCATAGTTTGTAGCTTAAGTTTAATAAAAACCTTTTGTCCAGTTTTTACTGCACCAAAAGGTTTTTTAAAATTTAAATCTCTTGAATTATATATTACTTTCATTACATCTTGATGTATAAAAAGGGTTGTTAAGAAAGCTTCGAAGATGACTCATAAATGCATTTATGTTTCAATTAATATCAAAAGCAGTCTTCTCCCTCATCGTGTTTGTTTTTTATAAAGAAAAAACTGTTAAAAATTTTTTAGTTTCTTAACAGTCCCAATGATACAATTAAATTTTGACTTTACTTAATCTCCAAATACGACTTGCATACTCTTCAACACTTCTATCAGCTGAGAAAAATCCAGCTTTAGCGATATTGATTAAGGACATTCTTTGGAAACGATGTTTATCTCTATATGCACTTTGTACTGCTTCTTGAGCACTAACATAACTTGCAAAGTCAGCAAGTAACATATATGGGTCAGCTTGACCAGTTCTCCCTAAAGTAAGGGAATCTGCGACTTCTTTAAAGCACACGCCATTAATTCCATCAATTAGCAATTGAATTACGTCTTGTATTCTTTGATCATGAGTATAATATTCTGTTGGATTATAATGTGGCCTTAATTTTTCAACCTCATCTGCTAATAGACCAAATATAAATATATTTTCATCGCCTACTCTTTCATGTATTTCTACATTTGCACCATCCATTGTTCCAATGGTTACAGCACCGTTAATCATAAATTTCATATTCCCAGTTCCAGAAGCTTCTTTACCAGCTGTAGAAATTTGTTCACTTATTTCCGCTGCAGGCATAATAATTTCAGCAAGACTTACTCGATAATTTTCAATAAATACAACTTTAAGTTTATCTTTGCAATCTGGATCATTATTAACCATTTCTCCAATCATATAAATTAAACGAATAATAAGTTTTGCCATATAGTATGCACTTGCAGATTTTGCACCAAAAATAAATGTTCTTGGCTCCATATCAAAGTTAGGATCAGTCTTAATTTTGTTATACAAATGAAGTATGTGCATAGCATTCAATAATTGACGCTTATATTCATGCAATCTTTTAACTTGAACATCAAAAATTGAATCTGGATTTAAAACTACACCATTTGCTTTTTCAATATAATTTGCAAGACGAGCCTTATTGTCTCTTTTTATGCTTGCTAATTGATTTAAAACCTTTTTATCGCCTTGATATTTCATAAGGTTTTCTAGTTCATCTGCATTTTTTAAAAACTTATCTCCTATTAACTCTGTGACCAATTTACATAATTTAGGATTTGCTTCGCAAAGCCAACGTCTATATGTAATACCATTCGTTACATTTGTAAACTTTTCAGGAGTCATTTTATAATAATCTGCAAATGTTATATTTTTCAAAATATTACTATGCAATGCAGATACACCATTGATTGTATGAGAAGCTGTTAAACATAAATTTGCCATTCTTATTTCACTGCCACTCATGATAGCATTTTTACTAATTCTATCCCAATCTCCAGGGAAGAAATTCCATAAATCAGCACAACTTCTTTGGTTAATCTCTCTAATTATCTGAGTAATTCTTGGAAGCAATGATTCAAATAAATGAATTGGCCATTTTTCTAAAGCTTCTGACATAATGGTGTGGTTAGTATAACTCATTGTCTCAGTAACAACTTTCCATGCATCATCCCATGAATAATCGTATTCATCTAACATTATTCTCATCAATTCTGGAATACACAAAGTTGGATGAGTATCATTTATGTGTATTGCTACAAAATCGCCTAAATTATCTAAATTATCATGATCTCTAAGATGTCTTTTGACTATATTTTGTATACTTGCTGAAACAAAGAAATACTGTTGCTTTAGACGTAGACTCTTTCCTTCAATATGGTCATCTGCTGGATATAAAACTTTTGATATTGCTTCCGCAGTTGCTTTTTCTTCAATTGCCTTTACATATTCCCCTCTTGAAAAAGCCTTCATATCTAGCTCAACTGGTGCTTTAGCACTCCACAATCTTAAAACATTAACAACATTAGAGCCATATCCAGTGATATTCATATCAAATGGTTGAGCAATAACACTTGTAGCATTGACATGTTTAACCTTTAATTTACCTGTCGACCAATCTTCCTCAATTTGTCCACCAAGCTTAACTTCAAATGTTTCACTTCTTGGATTTAACCAAACATCTCCACCTTTAAGCCATTGATCTGGAAGCTCCGCTTGCCATCCATCAATAATTTTTTGCTCAAAAATACCATAATCATATTTTAAGCAATATCCGCTTGCTGGATAACCACAAGCTGTTAAACCATCTAAATAAGCGGCAGCTAATCTCCCAAGCCCACCATTACCTAAACCTGCATCTGGCTCTTCTTCAATTAAAGCATCTAAATCAAAACCTAATTCTTTCACTGCTGCTTTTGCCGTATCTAATAGGCCTGTATTGAAAAGGTGGGTCTTTAATGACCTACCTAGCAAAAATTCCATAGACATATAGTAAACTTGTTTTTTTCCTTTTTCTCTACAAATCTTTTTAAAATCAACTCTTTGTTGTGTCAATAAATCTTTAACAACCAAAGCCACGCATCTAAACATCATTTTGTCAGTAGCTTCATCAATTTTCAATCCAAAATTGTTTGTTAATTTCCTCTCTACTAATTTTTTAAATTCTGTCTTGTCAACTTTAATCATCTTGTCCTCACTAAAAGTTTTATATACTAATAATTGTACTATTATTTTTTAATAAAATTAAATAAATAAAATAGAAAATTCGGATATATAATAACAAATACTACTAAAACTGTAAAGCATATTTATATCTCTAAGAATCGCCTTAAAATTACACAAAAGCTTAACTTTTGGTATCTATAGATACAATTATTGTGGGTTTTTAATACTTATTGAATCCTTCGCTACAAAAGGCTTGCGCATGCTTACATTTACCCAACTTAAAAATCATTTGTTTAATTTTATAAAATAAAAAGGGGCTGTTAAGAAATATTTAAATAACTACAACATATAAATAGCTAATGTCAAAATAACACTTCTCTAAATGTGTTTGTGTTTCGACAACAAAAAAGCTGTTAAGATTTTTTTGAGTTTCTTAACAGCCCCTTAAATCTTTAAGTTTTTGGGAATTTAACTTTATATTGATTTATACAATGCAATATATTCTCTTGCACTTCTAGCCCAAGACCAATCCTTCTCCATTGCATTTTTCATTAAAGCACTCCACTCTTCTTTATTTGCAAATGTGCCAACAGCTCTCCTTATTGCATCTAGCATATCATAAGCATTATATGTTACAAATGTAAATCCAACACCTTCTTTTGTTTCTGGATTAAATGGAGCAACAGAGTCTTTTAGTCCACCAGTCTCTCTTACTATTGGAATTGTTCCATAACGCATTGACATCATTTGAGACAAACCACATGGTTCAAATTTTGAAGGCATTAAAAACATATCAGCGCCCCCATAAATTTTTGATGCTACATCAGCTGAAAAATATATTGCAGATGCCATTTTGGTGGGATATTGGTTTGCGATATCATTTAAAGCATTCTCATATTTCCAATCCCCAGTACCTAAAACAATAAGTTGTAAATCTAAAGATAGTATTTCATGAATTACTCTAATGACAAGATCTATTCCCTTTTGCGACGTTAATCTTGTGACCATCCCAATAAGCGGGACTCCTTCTTTCTGTGGAAGATTAAATAATTTTTGTAATCCTTTTTTGTTGCCAGCCTTCTTTGCTGGGGTACTTGCAGAAAACTTCACAAATAAAGCCTTATCTTTCTCAGGATTATATAAATCTACATCTATACCGTTGAGTATACCAGAAATTTTAAAAGACCTTGCTTTTAATATATCTTCTAAACCATTTGCAAAAAATGGATCCATAATTTCTTTGGCATATGTTGGTGAAACCGTAACTACTTTATTAGCTGATTCGATCCCAGCTTTTAACATATTTGCATTACCCTTATATTCAACAATAGCAGCATGAGAAGCAGGTATACCAAAAACATTGTCTATTACATACTTATCCATTTCACCTTGAAACTCAATATTGTGTATAGCCATCACGGTTTTTATATTTTTGTAAAAATCTAAATGTCTATAAAAAGCATCTAACATGACGGGAACTAAACCTGTTTGCCAGTCATTACAGTGAATAATATCTGGAGCGCCTTTTTTCTTCCCAAAATTCATAAATGGCAACAATTCTAAAGCTGCCTTTGAGAAAAAAGCGAATCTTTCGCCATCATCAAAATGACCATACAAACCTTTTCTTTTAAAGTAATATTCGTTATCCACAAAAAAGAAACTGACATTTTCCCACTCTAATTTAAACAATCCACCATATTGTTGTCTCCAGCCAAGAGGAACAACGGAAGAACCGATAAATTCCATTTTGTTTCTATAATCAGCTGAAATCTCCTCATATAACGGTAAAACAACAGCCACTTCTTCTCCTAATTGAGATATAGTTTTTGGCAAAGATCCAACAACATCTCCTAAGCCCCCAGTTCTAATAAACGGGCCAGATTCCGAAGCCACAAATAATATTTTCATATACACCTCTCTTATGGCGCTTTTAAATTTAACTAAAGCAAAAGCTTGATTAGAGCACCATCTTACTAGCTAAATACTCAATTTGTGTATTTATGAGCATTTATTTATTACATTAATTTAGCATTTTACCAAATTAAACTCACTTTAAACTGTTTTGTTTTTTGCAATTACTAATGGATAAGTCTTAAATCCAGCAAGTTCTCTTCCTTCGGTAATCACCACTTCTTTATCGGTTATTATATAAGAAAGTCTACTTCCTTCTAAAACTTGTCCACTTTCCATTACTATGCAATTTTTAACACTTGCACCTTTGGCTATATGAACATTTCTAAACAGAATACTATTTTCTACACGACCTTCAATAACACATCCATCTGCAACTAGTGAATTTACAACTTCGCTCTTTGGTCCGTATAGAGTTGGAACAGAGTCTTTAACTTTTGTGTAAACTTTTCTTGTTACATCAAAAAGTTGCTCTCTGATTGGTTCTTCTAAAATCTTCATATTCTCATTAAAGTAGTTTTTGATATCATCAATAATTGCTGTAAAGCCTTCTAGTTGATGCACAAAAATCTTCCCATCTTTGTAGGATTGAAACAGTATATCTTTTTCAAAATCGAATAAAGCCCTAGAATATGCTTTTTCAATTTCTTCAATTAGATATTTTTTTGTCACTACATATATATTTGTTGATACTATTTTCTTTTCCGCTGTAGGCATCTCTGCAAAATTTAAATCAGTTACTAGACCTTCACTATTACAAGATACCATCATCCTCTTTGAAGTAGTAGCATAATTACTATGACATAAGATAGTAACATTGGCTTCTCTTGCAATATGCTCATCTAAAACTTTATTAAAATCAATATTTGCAACGATATTGCAATCACTTATAACCACATAGTCTTCAGGCGATTTTTCAATATAGTCTAAAACAGTATATAAAGCCTCTATCTTTCCCCTATACATGTCTCTTGCTGTATTTAAAACAAAAGGAGGAAAAACAGCAATACCACTATTTTTTCTATTTAAATCCCAATCACGTCCCATTCTAATGTGATCCATTAAAGACTGATAGTTGTTTTTTGTAATTATTCCAACTCTATTGACTCCAGAGTTCACTAAGCTCGAAAGTATAAAGTCAATTAAGCGATATCTACCACAAAACGGCAAAGAAGCGGCTGTTCTGTGAATTGTCAACTCACTTAGCTTGTTATCGGTTCCACTAGCAAATAATATTGCCATCATTTTTTTATTAACCATATCTCCTCCTACACCATTTCACCAGCTTTGATCACTGATTTATCCTTTATATTTTTGAAAGGTCCTACAACAGCTATTTCTTTCTCTTTAACTTTCGATTGATCAGTGCCTATTTGAACATTTTCTCCAATTTTAGCATTCCAACCAACAATTGAATGTCGAATAACTGTACCCTTTTTGACCACTGTATTAGGCATTAAAATACTATCATAAATTTCAGCCCCCGCTTCAACTCTAGAGCCTCTTGAAATTATAGAATTAATAATTTTGCCATCAACCTCACAACCCTCACTAACAATTGCATTTGATATTGTCGCTCTAGTCCCAACATAGTGCGGTGGTTCAGCTTCATTTCTTGAATAAATTTTCCAACGACTATCATCTAAACCTAAGCCACTTTCTCCATCTAATAAATCCATATTTGCTTCCCATAGAGAATAAATGGTTCCAACATCTTTCCAATAACCTTCAAAATCATAAGTATACATTTTCTCGTTAGCATTTAACATATTTGGAATAATATTTTTACCAAAGTCATTGCTAGAATTTTTGTTTGCCTCATCTGCAATCAAATATTCTTTTAGTTTTTTCCAGTTGAAAATATATATACCCATACTTGCTTTGGTTGATTTGGGATTTTTTGGCTTTTCTTCAAATTCATAAATTTTTCCATCCGCATCTGTGTTCAATATTCCAAACCTTGATGCTTCTGATAAAGGAACTTCTAAAACTGCAATTGTACAATCTGCTCCCTTTTGTTTATGCGCTTGAAGCATTTTATTATAATCCATTTTGTAAATATGATCACCCGATAAAATTAACACATAGTCAGCATCATATCTATCTACAAAGTCAATATTTTGATAAATCGCATTTGCTGTTCCTTTGTACCACTCACCAGATTTAGCTGTTACATAAGGAGGTAAAACAAAGGCACCACCATCCAATCTATCAAGATCCCAAGGTTGACCATTACCAATATACTGATTCAATTCAAATGGTTGATACTGAGTCAATACCCCTATCGTATCTATATCTGAATTGATGGTATTTGATAAAGTAAAATCAATTATCCTATACTTTCCTCCGAATGGAACTGCGGGCTTTGCTACTTTTTGCGTAAGCACCCCTAATCGTGTGCCTTGCCCACCTGCTAAAAGTAGAGCTACACATTCTTTTTTTGTTGACATAAGTTTGCCCTCCTGCATCCTTTTTTTATTTATTGTTTTATATTTTTTAATATGTCAGTTTGAAAATGGTTTTACACCTCAATATCATTCTAACATTTTATTTTACTTTTTTCACAAAAAGACTAATTTTTTGTTAATTTTCGTAATTTTAAAAATAAACTTCCATTTCCTTCTAAATTTATACTCAAAGAATTTTTAAAACCATGTGAAGCTTCTTTTTTTGTTCTATAAAATGACTTCACTTTAGTTGTTCCTCCAAATTTAGGATCTTTTGAATTTAAAATTACATCATATCTTCCAGCATCAGGGACACCAAATTTATAATTTTGCCTATCCATATCTGAAAAATTAATTATTACTACTATCTTGTCTCCATTAGAATTTGCCCTATAAAATGAGACAATATTTTGTATATTATCATCAACTACAATCCACTTAAAGCCATCATACTCACAATCAAGTTCATGTAATTCACTATTGTCTTTATACAAAAAGTTTAGAGCTTTAACATATTCATGAAGACCTTTATGGGTATCATAATCTAGTAAGAACCAATCTATTGGCCTTGTAAAATCCCATTCTATAAATTGAGCGATTTCATTTCCCATAAAGTTTAGCTTTTTTCCAGGATGAGCTATCATAAATGAATAAACTGATTTAAGAGATTCAAATTTATCCGCATACTTCCCTGGCATTTTACCTATCATAGAGCATTTTCCATGCACGACCTCATCGTGTGAAAATGGCAAAATATAGTTTTCAGAAAAAGCATATGTAATTCCAAAAGTTAATTTATTATGAGCTCCCTTTCTAAAAAATGGATCTATTCCAACATACTCTAACACATCATTCATCCAACCCATATTCCACTTGAAATTAAAGCCTAGTCCACCAATACTTGGGGGCATAGTTACCATCGGAAAAGCTGTACTTTCTTCAGCAATCATTATTGTATGAGGATATTTATTTAAAACTGTTTTATTTAAAGTTTGTAAAAACGAAATAGCTTCTAGATTATAGTTCCCACCCTTTTCATTTGGTCGCCATTCACCCTGTTCTCTATCATAATCTAAATATAGCATGCTAGCTACCGCATCTAATCTAATACCATCTATGTGATACATTTCAATCCAAAAACAAGCAACTGAATAAAGAAAAGATCTAACGCCCCCAGAAGAATAGTCAAAAACCATTGTGCCCCAACTTTTATGTTCATTTTTTAGAGGATCTGCATATTCATATAGTGGTGTCCCATCAAAATTAAATAATCCAAACTCATCTTTTGGAAAATGCGATAAAACTAAATCTAGTATAACTCCTATACCCGCTTGATGACATTTATCTATAAAATACATAAAATCATGTGGTGTACCAAATCTAGAAGTAGGAGCAAAAAAGCCAGTGCTTTGATATCCCCAGCTTCCCTCTAAGGGGTGCTCTGTTACTGGTAATATTTCTATGTGCGTATACCCCATGGATTTTACATAATCAACTATTATTTCTGCCATATCTCTATATGAATAATAGTTACCATCTTGATGCCTACCCCATGAGCCTAAATGCAGCTCATATATATTGATTGGTTTTTTTCTTAAATCTCCGCCTTTTGAATTTTGATACTCAGCATCTTGCCATTCATATCCACCTATGTCATAAATTTTGCTTGCATTTGCAGGCGGAGTTTCAGTATGCAAAGCGAATGGATCTGCTTTATTGACAATATTTCCATTCACTTGCTCAACACTAAACTTGTATATGTCAAACCTTTTGAGTCCTTCAATGTAAATTTCCCAAATATCGCCATCTATCTTGTACATTTGGTTTATATCGCGATTCCATCCATTAAAGTCACCAACTACTGAAACTGATTTTGCATTGGGTGCCCAACATCTAAAACGCCAACATTTAATCCCTGCTTTCAACACATATGTAGGTTTAAAAAGCTCGTATGCCTCACTATTTGTTCCTTCTTTGAATAAGTAAATTGGATAATCTAGTTTTGCCATAAAATTATTATTCCTCGTACCATTTTATTTTCATCACTTCTAAGTGTTTAAACTCATTCTAAACCATTTTTTTGCTATATTACAGTTAATTTTTCAGCACCACATAAAACTATTATTCCTCGTGCCATTTTATTTTCATCACTTCTCAGTGTTTAAACTCATTCTAAACCATTTTTTTGCTATATTACAGTTAATTTTTCAGCACTATAATGATAAGTAATTAAATTTAATTTTGTATTCTCTTTTAATTTTTTCACGCAATTAAAAAAATCTTGCTTATCAAAACTAGATGCTATTACAGCAGAACCGCTGCCTGTTACAGCTATATTACTAAAGCCAGCCTCAGTTAATAAATCTAGGTTTTTTTGTATTCTTGGTTCAACTAACAATGCTGCTTTTTGTAAAGCATTCGATAATTTTCCTGTCTTTAAAAATTTTTCTAACAGATAATTATCTCCACCGATGTTATCAAACACCTCGTATACCTTTTGTGTAGATGAATTAAACCCATCATATAATATACAAATATACCTGGGTTCTAATTCTAGAGGTATGACAGTTTCTCCTAAACCTTTAATGATTTTAGTGCCCCCATAATACATATATGTAACATCACTGCCTACATCAAATAAAATGGAAGATTCTATCTCATCAAGTCCATATAGGATCTTCATTCCCCTAGCTACTGCTCCAGCATTTGAACTAGAACCCCCAAGACCTTGACCAATTGGGATATTTTTTTCTATATAAACATCAATACCGCCAGTTTTGTAGCAATCTTGTATTTTTGTTGCAATTTTTAATACATTATCATTTTCAAAGTGCAAATTGTTTGAATAATAAACTTTAATTTCGCTATCTTTGCGTTTTTTTAATGTAACCTTATCAAAAATAGGTGTTGGGATGACAACACTCTCTAAATAGTGAAGTCCTGTTTCCGCCTTTCCATAAACATTTAATAAAAGATTAATTTTACTATCAGCATTTAAAACGACACTATCTAAGTTCAATGAAGTTTCTCCTCCCGTTTATTATATAACATATAAACTTTGTATTCAAGACTGATGAGTGATAATAATTAGTATAGTAATTCATTAATTAACTCATTTTGGTAAACTATGAAAATTTTACTACAACTACTATTTTTCTCAAAATTTTGTATCTGCAGATACAAAATAAGGCAGCAATATATTGTTTTTGTTTTTTCACTTTATTATCAAAACAGCTAAAACAACTATTTGTATAAATATTGACATCATCAAAATCGAAATGCCTTTCAAAAGATGATAATTTAACATATAATTAACTTATCAAACACATTGAGAAAATTATGTCATTAGAAATCGAGAGAAAATTTAAAATCGAATTTCCAGATATCAAAACTATATCTAAGCTTTCGTATAAAACCATGCTTGTTTCTCAAACATATCTTAAAACAACATCAAATACTGAAACTAGGAGGGTTAGAAAAAGTTTAATTAATGGCAAAGAATCATACTGTTATACATGCAAAAAAGACATTGATGCATATACGAGAGAAGAACAAGAAAAAGAAATTAGCTATGCCGAATACAAAACTCTGCTAAGCGAAGCAATCACAGACACTTTAGATAAGACAAGATATTGCATAAAATATAATGAGCATATCCTAGAAATTGATATTTTCCCATTTTGGAAGAATTTTGCAATTTTAGAAATAGAAAACTTAAAACAACACGATATAATTTCATTACCTAACTACATAAAAATAATTGAAGAGGTTACAGAAGATAAGGCATTTTCTAATATTTCAATTGCAAAAAAACTAAAAATATTAAAAAATAAACTTTAACTCTATTGCTGTATCAGCCCAAGCATATAAAATTTTATATATTAGATTGACTATGTAAGCTAATAAATGATATATTACGTGTATTAAAATATTACGAGGATAAACATGTTAAAGGAAAATATTTATAGAAGCCACAATACTTCGATGATAAATGAAAATTTAGTCGGCAACTCTATTCGAGTTGCAGGATGGGTAGATACAATTAGAGATCATGGTGGAATTTCTTTTTTAGATCTTAGAGATCATTTTGGAACACTACAAATTGTTTTTGAGTCCGCTTCAATGCTTAATGGCATCAAAAAAGAACAAACCGTTAGTATTTCAGGCCAAATTAGGATGCGCGACAAAACAACATTTAATGAAAAAATAGCCACAGGCACCGTCGAACTTGTCGCAAAAGACATAAAAGTTTTAGGCGATGTCATAGAGCAACTGCCCTTTGAAGTAAACTCTAATGAAGAGATAAGAGAAGAACTTAGGTTAAAGTATAGATATTTAGATCTTAGGGGAAAAGCCTTACATGATCGCATTATTTTACGCTCTAAAATTATCTCTCATCTAAGAGCTTTAATGCAAAAAAATGGATTTACAGAAATCACAACCCCTATACTAACAGCATCCTCACCTGAGGGTGCAAGAGATTACCTAGTGCCAAGTAGAAAGCATAAAGGCAAGTTTTATGCTCTTCCACAAGCACCACAAATATTTAAACAAATCCTAATGGTAAGCGGTTTTGATAGATATTTTCAAATAGCCCCATGCTTTAGAGATGAGGATGCTAGAGCTGATAGAGCTCCTGGCGAATTTTACCAATTGGATTTTGAAATGTCTTTTGCTACTCAAGAAGATGTTTTAACTTTAGCAGAAGAAGTTTTATATGACACATTTAAAACATTTAGCACACTTGAAGTGTCTAAACCACCATTTAAGCGATTTACATATGCAGAAGCAATGCTAAATTTTGGTAGTGATAAACCTGACTTGAGAAATCCATTAAGAATTAAAGATTTATCTGAATTTTTCAATAAATGCACATTTAAACCATTTCAAAACAGCTGTGTTAGAGCAATAAAAGTTGAGAAAGGAGCCTCTTTATCTAAAAAATTCCATGCAGATATGTTAGAGTTTGCAACCAGCATTGGAATGGGAGGACTTGGGTATATAACAGTTAATGATGATATGACTTATAAAGGACCTATTGACAAATTTATCCCAGACCAACAAAAGGTTGAATTAAAAGAAATTATGAATTTAAAAGCTAATGATTTATTGTTTTTTATAGCAGATGATGAGGTAAATGCTTCAAAATACGCAGGACAAATTAGAACTGAACTTGGAGAAAAACTAAATCTAATAGATAAAAGCAAGTTTGAATTTTGCTATATCGTTGACTTCCCAATGTACGAATTAGATGACAATGGAAACTGGGCCTTCACGCATAATCCTTTTTCAATGCCACAAGGCGGTTTAAAAGCTTTAAATGAAAAAAGACCAGACGAGATACTTGCATATCAATATGACATTGTATGTAATGGAGTAGAATTATCTAGTGGTGCTGTTAGAAACCATGAAGTCGAAACTATGATAAAAGCATTTGAGATTGCAGGTTATTCAAGAGAGATTTTAGAAACAAAGTTTACATCTCTATATACTGCTTTTAAATTTGGCGCCCCTCCTCATGCTGGTATGGCCCCTGGAATAGATAGAATAATTATGTTATTAACTAACCAAAATAACATTAGAGAGGTTATTGCTTTTCCAATGAATAAATCTGCTCAAGATACAATGATGGGAGCTCCAAGTGAAGTAACAGAACAACAATTGAGGGAAATACATATAAAAATTCGTTGATTAATACTCTTAAGGAAATTATCATGAAAAAACATACAACAATATTATTATCAGAATTATCAGGACTTGAGTTTAGTAAAGATGAACTAGATGAAATAACGAAAAAACTAGAAGACATGGAAACATATGTTTCTGACATATGTAATATAAAATCTGGTAATGAAATCTATGATTTCGATATGGCAAACATTGATGAATTAAGAGAAGATATTGTAAAAGATAGTCTGTCTCAAGAGGATGTTTTAAAAAATGCCGCTAAAAGTAAAAATGGATACATCCAATTTGCAAGGAGAAAATAAATATGCCAAATAATTTAATAAGCCTTGCAACACAATTGCAACGAAAAGAAATTTCTTCAGTTGAACTAACAACTGAATATTTGAAAAAGATAAAAAAATTAAATAAAAAAACTAATGCTTACGTGTTTACAAATGAGGAAGTTTCTTTATCACAAGCAAAAAAGGCTGATCAAATCATAGCAAAAGGCGCACCTTCTGTATTAACAGGAATTCCAATGTCGTTAAAAGATAGCATTATGACCATTGATATGCCAACTACAGCATGTTCAAAAATGTTAGCTAAATACATTCCAACATATAATTCAACTGTTTATACTAAACTGCTAAACAATGGAGCGGTTTTACTTGGAAAAACCAATATGGATGAATTTTCTATGGGCTCAAGCTGCTTAAATGGTTTCTTTGGAGAAGCATCAAATCCATATGACACTAATAGAGTGACTGGTGGCAGTTCTGGAGGAAGCGCTGCAAGCATTGCTCAAGATACATGCGTATATTCACTAGGCACTGATGCTGGAGGTTCTATTAGGCAACCTGCATCATATTGTGGCATTGTTGGATTTAAGCCAACTTATGGCGCTGTTTCTAGAAATGGGCTGATTGCACTTGCATCATCTTTTGAGCAAATTGGACCTATGGCTAAAAATGTTGGAGATACTAAGATTATTTTCAATGTTATCAAAGGAAAAGATGAATTTGATCAAACCGCTTTCGAAATTCCAAGAACAACTAGACAAAATCCAATAATTGGAATAGACGAAGATCATGTTGAAAAAACAGCAGATAAAGACACTTTGGCTGTTTTTGAAAAAGCAATTAAGGCATGCAGTAAATTAGGGTATAAAACAGTCAAAATAAAATCTAAATATAACGATATTTATGCTAAATTATATTATATTTTAGCTTATGCAGAAATTGCCTCAAATATGGGTAGATACACAGGAATAGATTTTGGGTATAGCACTAAATCAAAATATATTGACACAAATGATTTTATTAAAAAATCAAGGTCTGAGGCTTTCAGTAATGAAGTAAAAACTAGAATTATGTTTGGTAATCATATGCTCACAGGAGAAAACATGGAAAAATTCTACTATAAAGCACTAAAAATGAGAAATGATTTAGTTGAAGATTATTATCTAAACGTATTTAGTAAGTGTGATTTTATTTTATCACCGACTACTCCAACTGCCGCATTTAGAAAAGATTACAAGCATGAATCAATTCAAGAAAGTGCTTTGACAAATATTTTTGCCCTTCCAGCAAACCTTATAGGGCTACCATCAATTTCGATACCTTTTGGAGTATCTAGCGACAATATGCCCATTGGGATGTTACTAACAGGAAAAAGAAACTTTGATAACGCACTACTTTCAGTTGCAGAAAACTTTGAAAAGCACTCTGGATACAAAGTGTTAAATTAATTTAAGGAAAATATGAGTAAATATAATCTTGTTGTTGGGTTTGAAACCCACGTAGAATTAAATACTAAAACTAAAATTTTTTGTTCTTGTGCAAACGAATTTGGCGGCGAGCCAAATACGCATTGTTGCCCTATTTGTCTAGGAGAACCTGGAACTCTTCCACAGCTCAACAAAGAAGTCGTTAGATATGCCATTAAAGCTGGACTTTCTTTAAATTGCAAAATACCACAAATAATGTCTATGGATAGAAAGCATTATTTTTATCCAGACCTTGGAAAATCATATCAAACAACACAAAGCGCTAGACCAATTTGTCTTGAAGGTTTTTTAACTTTAGATAGTGGGAAAAAAATTAGAATTAATCATATACACATAGAAGAAGATGCAAGCAAACTTATACACGATGCACAAAATATATATATTGATAATAACCGTGGCTCCACTCCTCTTATAGAAATTGTCACTGAACCAGATATTGCAAGTGTAGAAGAAGCAAGAGAATATATTGAAAAACTTCAAGCAATCTTAAGACATATAGGAGTTTCTGACTGTAAAATGCAAGAAGGCTCCATGAGATGTGATGTAAATATTTCTGTTAACAAAGAAGGCGAACCATTAGGAACGAGAACAGAAATCAAAAATATGAATTCAATATCCTTTATTGAAAAGGCTATCAGTTATGAATATGATAGACATGTTGATTTAATAGAAAGTGGTCAAAAAAATCAAATTATTCAAGAAACTAGAAGATATGACGAGAAAACAGATTCAACTGAATCAATGAGAGAAAAGGAGGATGCCCAAGACTATAGGTACTTCCCAGATCCAGATTTTCTTGTTTTAAGATTAGATTCTAAATTTGTAGAAAATATTAAAAAAACTTTGCCAAAATTACCTGCAGAAATTAAATCAGAGTTAATTCAAGATGGTATAGATGAAAAGGCAGCTGATTTATTAGTTAAATATAAGAATGTATCTGATTATTACTTATCTGCAAAAACATTTGGAGATAGTAAAATATTAGCAACCTATATACTTGGCGAAATATTTAGATTCCTTGAAACAGAGGAAGAGAAAGAACAATTTAACATTAAAATTTCAGCAAATGACCTAGGTGCCCTTTCTCTTCTACAGAAAAACAATAAAATTACTGCACATATTGCATACTCTATTATTCCTAAAATGCTTAAAGATGGAAACCCACATACAGCATATCTTACCAAAGAAGATTTGGAAGGATTTGATAATACAGAAATAGACAAGCTTTGCCAAGAAGGAATTGCAGCAATGCCAAAAGCTGTAGAAGACTATAAATCTGGCAAAGAAAAAGCATTAAAAGCTATCGTTGGTTATGTTATGAGAGCAACAAAAGGCAAAGCAGATCCTGTTTATACAGAAAATAAAATATTAGAACTTATTAGATAAATACAAACTTAAACATATAAAACTTTATACTTAAATGCATAAAAATGAAGTTGAAAAATCTAAAAAGAGGTATTTATGATAGATATTCAAGAAAAATATGGTAGTTTACTCTTTAACGATAAAGTCATGAAAGAAAGGCTTTCTAGTGCAACATACAAAGCTTTAAAAAACACTATAGACAATAGAATTCCTTTAACATTGGAAGTTGCTGAAGACGTTGCAAAAGCAATGAAAGACTGGGCGGTTGAAAAAGGTGCAACACATTATACTCACTGGTTCCAACCTATGACTGGTGTTACTGCTGAAAAACACGATAGTTTTTTAAGACCCACATCTGATGGTAAAGTTATATTAGATTTTTCAGGAAAAGCTTTAGTAAAAGGAGAGCCTGATGCAAGCTCACTACCTTCTGGTGGACTTAGAGCAACTTTTGAAGCTAGAGGATATACTGCATGGGATCCATCTTCATATGCCTTTATTAAGGATAACTCACTTTGCATTCCAACGGCCTTTTGCACTTATAGCGGTGACACTTTAGATAAAAAAACGCCGTTACTCCGCTCTATGGATGCTCTTAACAAAGAAGCTTTAAAACTTTTAAAACTTTTTGGAAATGAAGATGTCACTAGAGTTGATGCAACTTGCGGTGCTGAACAAGAATATTTTTTAATAGATAAAACTATGTTTGAAAGTAGAATGGACTTAGTTCATTGTGGCTGCACCTTATTTGGAGCAAAACCTCCAAAAGGTCAAGAAATGGATGATCATTATTTTGGTGCAATAAAATACAAGGTTAGCAAATTTATGAAAGACTTGGACAATGAGCTTTGGAAGCTTGGGATTCCATCTATTACAAAGCACAATGAAACTGCACCTTCACAACATGAGCTTGCGCCTTTTTATTCAACAATTAATTTAGCTACAGATCAAAATCAATTAACTATGGAAATGATGAAAAGTCTTGCTGCAAAACACGGATTATCTTGTTTGTTGCATGAAAAACCCTTTGCTGCTGTCAATGGCAGCGGGAAACATGACAACTGGTCTTTACAAACAGATACTGGCATAAATTTATTTGAACCCGGGGAAAAGCCTCATAAAAACTTGCAATTTTTGCTATTAATGGTTGCTGTTATAAAAGCAGTCGATCAGCATCAAGATTTACTTAGAATATCTGCAGCTTCTGCTGGTAATGATTTGAGACTTGGAGCACATGAAGCTCCACCTGCCATTATTTCCGTATCTCTTGGTGAAGATTTAACTGGGATATTTGATGCATACTGCGAAAATGTCAAATACAAAAGAGCTTTTGCAACTTCCATGAATATGGGAACAAATATTATCCCAACTATTCCAAAAGATACAGCAGATAGAAATAGGACTTCACCTTTTGCTTTTACTGGAAATAAATTTGAATTTAGAATGCTAGGTTCAAGCATGAGTATTGCTTGTACAAACTATATAATAAACACAATTGTTGCAGATGTTTTTTCAGAATTTTATGAAGAATTAAAAGACAAAACAAAAAATAGTGAAACATTTAATTTGGCTGTGTTTGATTTGATTGTTAAAACATACAACAATCATAAAAACATTGTATTTAATGGAAATAATTATTCAGAAGAATGGAAAAAAGAAGCAAAAAAAAGAAACCTCTTAAATCTCCCTACAACAGTGGACGCTCTTTCATTGTTTGCTGAAGATAAAAACATTAGACTTTTTGAAAAACATGGCATTTTGAGAAAAACAGAAGTTTTCTCAAGACGGGACATCTTACTTGATAACTATTCAAAGACAATTAATATACAAGCTTTAACAATGATAGAAATGGTAAAAAAGCAAATTCTTCCTGCAGTGTTATCATACGAAAGAATTCCCGTAGATTTAGCTTTAAAGAAAACTCAAATTGATCCTCATTTTGATGTTTCTGTAGAAAAAGAGTTGATAACAAAATTAACAAAATCTACAAAAATACTTCATTCTAGAACGCATACATTGGAGTTTAATCTAACACAAGCACCTCCTTCAAATAGCGATCCTTTAAAGACTGCAGCGTATTTTAAAGAAAAAATTATTCCAGTAATGGAACAAGTTAGAAAAGAGGCTGATATTTTAGAAACTTTAGTATCTAAACCCTATTGGCCATTTCCAACATATGCAGATTTGTTATATAGCGTTAAATAAAACCCATATTATGATAAAGGATTTTCATTAAGATGACCCAAAAGAAGTTAGACCCATAATGCTAACCCAAAGAAGTTTTAATTATTTATTAAACTTTATTTCATCTGGTTTTAAATTAACTATTCTTTCCAAGGCTTCTGGATATTTTTTTAAAAAATCTTTAATTTTATCAAAATTACCAATCTCTTTTTTTCTATGCCCATCGCTTGATAATATAAATTTGACATCCGTTTTTAATACATCTTCAAAAACTGGCTTTATTTCTGATAGATGCTTAGAATTAATTTCAAAAAGCACATTGTTTGCAGCACAACATTCTGCTACTGGCTTTGCTTCTGCATAAAATATGCTATTAAAATGAGCTAAAATAGCAATTTTATGACGCTCTAGCATTTTTATCCATGTGTTTGTATTTCTTGCTAATTCTTGTGGAGAGGGTTTAGGGAGCATGCGAAAAAAAGCTCTTTTATATAAATGCCACCATGAATGAAAAGACGGTGTTTTAGCAAATCTATGAACTCCAACTATGACATAATCAAAAAGCTCAAAATCACCTTCTTCCATATCTAAATCACCATCCACACTAATTAAATCAGCTTCTATCGCTTGAAAAATAGTTAGATTAGGATACTTTCCTCTAAGTGAATCTATTTCATCTTTTTGTCTTTTGGCCTTTTCCTTAGTAAGTGATGCAAAGGAAGGATTTGCAAATCCATGATCAGAAAATCCGATAACATCTAAACCTCTATTTGTAGCAGCTATTAGATTATCCTCTACCGTAGTAAATCCATCACTATACCTAGTATGTGTATGGTAATCACCGTAAACTTTAAAATTCTCAAAGTTAACCATATCACTCTCCTTTTATAGCTCAATTATAACAAATTGAAATAAGCAATCAAAGACCTTTTAAATCTTAAATTATACTTTAATATTATTTTACTTTAATATTTTGACATTGACTATATTGATAAAAGATTACATAATAATACTAGAACATTTTAACATTTTTGATTTTCAATTTATAGGAGGCATAAAATGAGATTTATTGCGCATAGAGGATATAGTGCAAAATATTATCAAAACAGTGAAGAAGCTTTTATTAAAGCTGGTGAAGAAAACTTTTTCTTTGGAGTAGAAACGGATGTTAGACTTACTAAAGATAAGGTTTGGGTTTGTTGCCATGACGATAATCCATTTAGAAATAATAGCTTAAGGGTTTCCAAAGTTAATATAGATGTTGCCCTATCTTCGGAATTAAAAAAAAGCAAAAAAGGAATGGCGAAATGGAATGGTCCGGTTTATCTTTGCACCTATGAACGATATCTTGAAATTAATGCAAAATATGGAATGACCCCAATTATTGAATTAAAGTGTAAAGACATAGATGATGATTCAATAAAAAATCTTGTTGAATTAGCAGATAAAATTTGTGCTGGCAAAGTGATATATATCGGTTACAGTGCAAAAGATCTTCTTAGAATTAAAGCTATAAGACCCAATGCCAAAGTTCAAGTTTTATGCAAATCTCCTTATGGTGGAAATAAATATTTAAACATGGGACTTGACATAGACCATATGGCATTTACATTCAGCCCTTCACTTTTAAAAAAAGCTAGAAAATTGAATAGAGAAGTCAACGTTTGGACTATAAGATCTTTAATAGGAGCAAAAATATTTGTTAAATTAGGTGTTGATTATATTACAACAGATTACTCATATAAAAATAAGTTAAAAAGTCGGCTAGATTAGTATGCTTGCTGTTTTCATAAAAACAAATTAAAATCAACAAGTAAAGATATAAAACATCGCTTAAATGAAAAGGAAAATAACCATGAAAAAATATGAAGACGAAGGAATTAAACTATTTTTAGAAGAATACAATTGTGCTCAATCAGTGTTTGCAGCTTTAGCTGATAAAATTGGCTTTAATAAAGAAGATGCACTAGCAATTGCTGCACCCTTTGGTGGTGGTATTGCAAGATCTAGAAAAACATGTGGTGCATTAACTGGTGGCTTAATGGCAATTGGATATAAAAATAGGCACTTAAACAAAGCTGAAATTTATGAAATATCTAGAGCTTATATGAATGATTTTGAAAATCTATTTAATTCAACAGAATGTAGAGTTTTACTAAATTTCATTGAAGATGACTCAATTATCCCATCACCAAGAACCAAAGAATATTATGAAGAAAGACCATGTGTGCATATAGTTCATAAAGCAATTGAGTTAGTAGAAAAATATCTTAAATAACTGTTCAATTCAACTATTAAATAAAAAATATCAGAAAACAAAATTTTATTATGGCCCCATAAAGTTAGCAATACCAGAAATGATTGATGTACCATTTCTGGTATTTTTTATTATCATTTTATATTCAAACTATTTATTCTTCTATTTTTTCTTCTATTTTTTCTTCGCCAAGACTTTCCTCAAAACTTTCCATTTCAGCCTTACGTTCTTCTGTTAACTCAGATTCATCTAAAAACATTTCATCAAATAAAGTCTTTGCTATTCCAGATTCCCCATTTTCCAATCTTTCAATTAAATCTGCGGCTACATCATCTGCGATTTTTCCTTCTTCACGCTTTGCCCTAACAGCCAAAATTTCCATAATATCGGAATGTCTTTTTTCTGTTAAATCCCAGAAAAAGATTGGAATAGCTGCAGCTACAGCAGAAGCTAAACTTAAACCAGTAAGCGATTTTAATATAGGATTTAATAAATCTGGATTATATAATGCATCTCTATCTTCAGCATTATAGTTAAATACCTTAAATATGCTTGGTTCAATAAATGCGGCTCCAAGTCCTACTGCACTTGTAATAATAGCACCAAATTGAGATAAAAAGCCTTCTAACCTTTCACCAGTTTTATACTGTTGATAATCATACATTTGTGCTGTCATAGCAGGTAGCGTGACAACTTGAACGGCATTGACGGCAGTCATAAAGAAAAATACTACTATAATGAGATAAGGCGCTGCTCCTCCTGGCATACCAACAATAAAAAACAAAGGTATCGAAAATACAGCTATCAAAAGGTTAGATAGTATAACTAGCCTCTTCTTGCCTAATTTTTTAATTAATAATGGTGCAAGAAGCATTCCTGGAACATTTGAAAATCCAAGTATGGCAGTAAATATTGTTTGAGCAAAAGCATTGTTCATCATATATGTATAAACCCACACTTGCTTTGCTGTAACAATCATTTTCATAACAGCAAGCGATGAACTAAGATTTAATAACCAAAAAAACTTATTGGAAAATGTACTTTTAACACCTTCAAGAAATTTAACCCTGTTTTTAGTTTTAACTGACACAACCATTCTTTCTTTTGTGCCAGTAGCAGCCAATATGCCTAGTGCAAAAAATGCCAATGCTATAACTGGTAGGATATACTTATATGAATTAATGTGATTTATTCCATTTGCACTATTTCCATCATATGAAAAAGCTAAGTTTGCAACCAAAGGAAATAGCATAGTGGTAATTGAAGGACCTAATGAATAGATAAAAGCACCAACTGACATGAGTTGTGTTCTTTCTTCTTCCAAAGGTGATATAACTTGAACCATTGTTGTATATGATAAAGTATAAATTCCTTGCAAAAATTGTAAAACATTAAAAATAATCAAAAATACCACAAGCCTTGGAATCATAGCATTTATGTAAATGGGAACCCAACCTAATAAAACAAAACAAACGACTATGGGAATTGCAAGCCAAATTAACCAGTGCCTAAACTTACCCATTTTAGTTTGCACATTATCAACTATCATACTAATAATTGGTGATCTTAAGATTGTAATGAGACCACTAATTATTCCAGCCCATAATATTTGGTTGTTTGTAAAGCCTAAAGAGACTGCAATATAGAAGCCATAAGTTAATGTCACATAAGTAATGAGTACAGTTCCACCATGAACACCCATTCCACCGACACAGTAACTAGCAATTTCTTTAAAACTAAGATATTTTCCGTGAGGTGGTTTTTTCCAGTGTGCCTTGACAAAAGAAAAAAGCTCTTTCACTTTTCCAAGCAAAGCTTTAATTTTCCCTTTTAATGTTGGCTTTTCTAATATTTCAGCATTTTCTAATATTTCAGCATTTTCTGAAACATTTATATCCTTAAAATTATTATCATCTATTTTTGACATCCTCATTCCCTCGTTAAAACAACAATGTTTATATGTTATCATAGTTTAATATTTTAAAAAAGAGTAAAAGCCTATATTTTCTGACTTTTACTCTAAATGTAAATTGCACCTAAAAGTTATAAATATTTTTAATAAGGATATGGATTTTGTGGTGGCAACACTGGTTCGTCGCCTGCATACCTTGCATCTACATCAATGGCCATACCATTTTGATATAATATAGCGTTGGGATCAATAAAGACACTTATACCACCACTAGGATGAGGTCCAACTGTAATAATTGGATCAAGGACTAATTCTGGTGGTGGTCCTTGAATATAAGTTGGAGCAAATCCAGCAACTCCTGGCATCAACCCTCCCATAGGTGCTGGCATCGGTGCCAATGATGCTATTGGAGCTTGTTGTTGTGGCATATTCATCCTTACTTGCATCGCTCCATCTCGATTTTTAGGATTTTTTGCCAAAGACTTTAGCCTATAGTTTTTACCGCCAAAAGTAAATTTTTTATTTTCAATTGAAGCGATAACTTCATGTGGTATTTTTATTGCCATAATTATCCTTTTTATAT
>JAAZJD010000039.1 GCA_012800525.1 Clostridiales bacterium | reverse complement strand
TCATCTACAATATATGTGTTTGTGATTGGATTTGGATCATTGTGTATGTAATTTTGTTGGAATGTAAAGACATCATATTCACCATCATCAATAACATATGATAGGGTGTATATAATATTTTTAAATGAAACTGACACATTATGATTGTCTATAATTGTTAATGTGTAAGAAGTTTCTCCATTTAAATCAATTGAATTTCCATCAACTCTAAATTCTAAAACTTCTTTGCCTTCTGGAACGTCAATTGAGATATTAATAGTGGAATTTCCTTTTAAGTTGGTTAAGGTAGGAGAGCTTAGAGCATCATTTAGTAATGTCACAGTATATTCGTTTTCTATTTGATTAAATTGAGCTATATATTCTTGATTTCCATCTACAGCTTTGATTGCAGGACTCCATACATTGCTAAATGTATATGTGTATTCTACTGATTTAGCTTTAGTAGGGGTATTTCCATCATATTGTGGGGTTGTGCCATAAGGGATATTTTCATGTTTTTTTAATGTAGAGCCATCCCAATTTTTCCAAGTAACAGTGTACTTATTAACTTCATAATTAAATTGAGCAATATATTCTTGATTTCCTGTTACAGCACTTATTTCTTTATCCCATTTGCTAAATGTATATGTGTGCTCTGCTGTTGCAGGTTTTGTTGGAATATTTCCAACATATTGTGGGGTTGTGCCATAAGGGACACTTTCATCTTTTCTTAAAATGTCATCATTAAAGTTTTTCCAAGTAACAGTGTACTTGTTAATTTTATAGCTAAATTGAGCAATATATTCTTGATCACCTGTTACAGCACTTACTGCTTTATCCCATTTGCTAAATGTATATGTGTACTCTGCTGTTGCAGGTCTTGTTGGAATATTACCATCATATGTTGGGACTGCGCCATAGGGAACATTCTCATGTTTTTTTAATATAGTTTCATCCCAGTTTTTCCAAATGACTGTATATGCTTTTTTAGGTATATCTCTAAATGTAACTGTTACATTATGGTTTTTTGTTACAGTTAGGGCATAAGTTAAGGCGCCATTTAGATCTACTACATTGTCATCTATTTTAAATTCAGCAATTTCTTTGTTTTCAGGTACTAAAATTTCTATATTAACTACGGAGTTTGCATCTAGATTAGTAAGTGTATCATTAGAAGCTAATCCACTTCCTAAAGTAACATCATATTTTATTAGGGCCATTGGTTTAAATGTTACTTTTATATCTAAATCTTTTCTAACCTTTATTGTAAATTTATTATTTTTAACTATTGATGTGAGATCTACACCATTAATTGTTAATGCATCTAATTCTTCGCCTTGAGGTACGGTAATAAAAAACTCCACATCAGAGTCAAGCTTTATTTTGCTTGTATCTATATTTACATCAGCTGCTGTAATCGCTTCTGGCAACTCTAGATCGACAGTCTCATTTTTTTTGCAACTAGTAAGGAAAAATAAAGTTAAAAACATTCCACATAGTAGCACTAAAACTAGTATTTTGCTTAATAAAGTAACAATAGATTTCTTTTTCATAGCCTAAACCCCTATAGCATTAAATATTAATAAC
>JAAZJD010000038.1 GCA_012800525.1 Clostridiales bacterium | reverse complement strand
TTAAACACCCTATATATAAGAAATACATTAAAAAATCAAAGAAATTCAAAGCTCATGATGAAAACAATGAATGTGGAGTGGGCGATAAAGTTTTAATAATGGAAACTCGTCCTTTATCTAAAACTAAAAACTGGCGTTTAGTCAGAATAATAGAAAAAGCTAAATAGGAGGTGCTTTATGATTCAACCTCAATCAAGATTGAAAGTAGCAGATAATAGTGGTGCAAAAGAGATAATGTGTATTCGTATATTAGGCGGATCATATGTAAGAAGTGCTAATATTGGTGATGTGATAGTTGCTTCAGTGAAGTCAGCAACTGCAGGTGGAACTGTAAAAAAAGGTGAAGTTGTAAAAGCTGTCATTGTTAGAACAAGCAGTGGACTTAGACGCCCTGATGGAACGCATATCAAATTCGATGATAATGCAGCTGTTATAATAGACAATCAAAAACAACCTCGTGGAACACGTATATTTGGACCTATTGCAAGAGAGCTTCGTGAAAAATCATATATGAAGATCATTTCACTTGCACCAGAAGTTATTTAGGGGGATATGATGGCTAAGAACAATATTATAAAAGATGATTACGTTATGATTATAGCTGGTAAAGATAAAGGTAAAACGGCTCAAGTTATAGGCATTAATCATAAAACAAATAGAGTATTTATTGAAGGTTCAGGTTTAACTGAAACTACGAAAGCAGTCAAAGCTCAAAGAGCCACTGATGTTGGCGGATTAATTAAAAGACCCGGTAGTATAAATATCAGCAATGTTATGCCAATTTGTGCTGCCTGTAATAATCCCACAAGAGTAGGGCATTTAGACATCGATGGAAAACATGTGCGTGTTTGCAAAAAATGTGGTGAAGTTTTGGTTACCAAAAAACTTGCTGCCAAAACTGTTCAAAAAGCTACTAAAGCAAAAGCTGCAGTGCGCAAAAAGACTGTCAATAAAGAAGCTGATGATAAATAGGGAGGAGAACAATGGCATCAAAAAAACAAGTGAAAACTTCACCAGAAGTTAATAGACTAAAAGCTAAATATGACAGTGAATTAGTCGAAAAAATGATGAAAAAGTTTAGTTATTCCTCAAAAATGGAAGTTCCTAAGCTTGAAAAAATTGTTTTAAATATGCGTTTAGGCGATGTAAAAGATAATTCCAAAAGTCTACAGTCTGCAGTTCAAGAACTAGAACAAATTGCAGGACAAAAAGCTGTTATTTGTTATGCTAGGAAATCAGTTGCAAACTTTAAATTAAGGCAAGGACAGCCTGTTGGAGCAAAAATTACACTTAGAGGCTCTAGAATGTGGGAATTTTTTGACAAACTTATTTCGATTGCATTGCCACGTGTTAGAGACTTTAGAGGGGTATCAGATAAAGCTTTTGATGGAAGAGGTAATTATGCTCTTGGAGTTAAAGAACAACTTATTTTCCCAGAGATTGCATATGATAAGGTTGAAAAAGTTAGAGGATTTGATATAACAATTGTCACATCGGCAAATACAGATGAAGAGGCAAAAGAGTTATTATCTTCATTAGGAATGCCTTTTGTTAGGAGGTAAAAATGGCTAAAAAATCCATGATAAATAAACAAAAAAGAAAACAAAGATTCTCTACTAGAGAATATACTCGTTGCACGATATGTGGAAGACCTCATGCAGTTCTTCGTAAGTATGGTGTTTGTAGGATATGCTTTAGAGAGCTTGCATACAAGGGCGAAATACCTGGTGTTCGCAAGGCTAGTTGGTAGGAGGTAAAATATGACTATTACAGATCCAATCGCAGATATGCTTACACGCATTCGTAACGGATTGATAGCAAAACATGAGACTGTGGATATTCCTGCAAGCAAGATGAAGATTGCGATAGGAAATATTTTAGTTGAAGAAGGTTTTGTTAAATCTTGTACAATCATTGAAGAAAAAAATAAAGTCCAAAATACGATTCGTATTGAACTTAAGTATACTCCTGAAAAAGAAAGAGTTATTAAAGGTTTAAAAAGAATTAGTAGACCAGGATTAAGAGTATATGCAAAATCTAACGAGATACCAAAGGTTCTTGGTGGATTAGGTATTGCAATTGTCTCAACATCAAGTGGTGTTATGACAGACAAAAAAGCTCGCTCCCTCGGAGCTGGCGGTGAAGTACTAGCGTATATTTGGTAGGAGGTTAAAATGTCAAGAATAGGAAGACTTCCAATAAAAATCA
The DNA here is from genome assembly GCA_012800525.1 of Clostridiales bacterium. Classification (GTDB taxonomy): domain Bacteria; phylum Bacillota; class Clostridia; order Christensenellales; family DTU072; genus JAAZJD01. The sequence continues at coordinate 77,442 of JAAZJD010000038.1, read as the reverse complement.
CTAGCGATGTAAAAGTAGATATTGACAAAGATATAGTCACAATCACCGGTCCATTAGGGACGCTTTCTCAAAATATTGCTAATGATAAGATTCAAGTTAAAGTTGAAAATAACGAAATAGTATTAACAAGACTAACAGAATCAAAGCCTGTTAAAGCGGCACATGGCTTGTATCGTTCCTTGATTGCAAATATGGTAGAAGGCGTAACAAAAGGATTTCAAAAAAACTTAATTATATCTGGCGTAGGTTTTAGAGCTGTTGCTCAAGGTGATAAAGTTGTATTAAATATAGGATATTCTCATACAGTGGATATAATAGCACCAAAAGGCATTAAAATTGAAATTGTGTCGCCAACAGAACTTGCTGTTAAAGGTATAGATAAAGTTTTAGTTGGGCAAGTTGCTGCAAATATTAAAGCATCTAGAAAGCCTGATCCTTATCATGGTTACGGAATAAGATATAAAGATGAAACCATATTGAGAAAAGAAGGCAAGGCCGCTGGTAAATAGGAGGATTAGGAAATGTTGAGTAAAATAGATAAAAACGAATCAAGAAAAAAAAGACATTTGAGAATTCGTAAGAAAATTTCTGGCACATCTGAAGCACCAAGATTAAATATATTTAGGTCTTCAAGTCATATATATGCACAAATCATAGATGATGTTAAAGAGGTAACTTTGGTGTCTTCAAGTACTCAATTAAAAGATTTAGAAAAAGCTTTAAAAGGTAAAACCAAAGTTGAACAAGCTAAGGTTATCGGAAAAGATATCGCAGAAAAAGCACTAAAACTTAAGATTGAAAAAGTTGTTTTTGATCGTGCAGGCTATGTATATGCGGGGCGCGTTGCTGCACTAGCTGAAGCTGCAAGAGAAGCAGGATTGAAATTTTAGGAGATATAGAAATGGCAAGAGAAGCAAGAGATAGAAAAAGAGCACCTAAAGATGATTTTATAGAAAGAATCGTATCAATTAATCGTGTTACAAAAGTTGTTAAAGGTGGAAGAAATATGCGTTTTACAGCTTTAGTGGTTGTAGGCGATGGTAATGGGAGAGTTGGAATAGCTCAAGGTAAGGCAGCTGAAGTTCCAGCAGCGATTGAAAAGGCAACTAAGGCAGCTAAAGCATCAATGATAAAAATTTCAACTGTTGATACAACAATTCCCCATCAAGTGACTGGAGTTTTTGGAAGAGGGAAAGTTATAATTCTTCCAGCTGAAGAAGGAACTGGTGTTATTGCTGGGGCAAGCGCACGTGCAGTATTAGAAGCTGCAGGCATAAAAGATGTTAGAACAAAATCTATTGGGTCTAATAATCCAGTTAACGTTGTAAAAGCTACAATGGAAGGGTTGAAATCCCTAATGACTGTGGAAGAATATGCTAAAATACGTGGAAAAACCGTAGAGGAAATACTATCTTAAGGAGGCAAAATTATGGCAAAATTAAAAGTAACCCTTAAAAAAAGCACTATAGGTAGTTTAAAAAGACATAAAACAAATGTTGAAGCACTTGGTCTAACAAAAATTGGACAAAGTAAAGTTCACGATGATACTCCTGCAATTCGCGGAATGATCTTCAAAGCTCAACATCTTCTAGAAGTAGAAGAAATTGAATAAGGAGAAATAAGATGAAATTACATACAATATCACCTGCTGAAGGATCAGTTAAGGAAAAAAAGAGATTAGGTAGAGGAATTGGATCTGGCACAGGAAAAACTGCCGGTAAGGGCCATAAAGGTCAATTAGCTAGAAGCGGCGGTGGCACACGTCCTGGTTTTGAAGGTGGACAAATGCCTTTGTACAGAAGAGTGCCAAAGCGTGGTTTTACAAGCCCATTTAAAAAAGAATACAACATAATCAATGTCGGAGATTTAGAAAGATTTGATGGAAAGAATGAGATTACTGTTGAATTTTTACATGAAATCGGTGTTATTTCCAAAATTGCAAATGATGGCTTGAAAATTTTAGGAAATGGTGATTTAACAAAAAAATTAATAGTTAAAGCTAATAAATTCAGTGCAACAGCAATTGAAAAAATTGAAAAGGCAGGCGGAAAAGTAGAGGTAATCTAATGTTTCAAACTTTAGTAAATGCGTTTAAAGATAAAGATATAAGGCGTAAAATGTTATATACATTTGCCTTATTGTTAGTGTATAGAATTGGATGTTTTGTACCAATTCCAGGCTTAGATGCTAAAGCTATGGGTTTTGAGAGTATAGCAACTACTGATTTTTTACAAATGTTATCTGCTGTTACCGGTTCTTCTTTTTCTAATGGAACAATATTTGCTTTAGGAATAGTTCCTTTTATAAACTCATTCATTATCATGCAACTTTTGACATTAATTATTCCAAAGCTTGAAAGATTGACCAAAGAAGGTGAAGATGGAAGACAAAAAATAACACAATATACTAGATATTTAGCTATCATTCTCGCTTTAGTTCAAGCTATTGGAATTATATTTGCATGGAGACAATACATTGTTCCTGTATATGGAAATTCATTAAGTAAAACTAATGAAGTTTTCACCATGATAAGCATAATTATAATTTTAGTTGGTGGTTCAGCTATGGTTATGTGGTTGGCAGAAAGAATTACTGAGTTTGGAATTGGAAACGGTACATCCTTGATAATTTTTATTGGAATTATCTCATCTCTAGGCTCATCGTTGTTAGGCGCTTTTCGTACTATTCCAGAGCAAGTTAAATCAGGTACCACGACAGGAATTTGGTATTTATTAGGGTTTTTAGTATTAGTTTTTGCGTTATTTGTATTAATCGTATTTGTTGACTCAGCAGAAAGACGAGTAGGGGTAACGTATGCTGGCGGGAGGGTTTTTGGAAATAGACAAACCCAATCTCAAACTACATATATCCCAATAAAAGTTAATGCAAGTGGTGTTATGCCAATTATATTTGCTTCATCATTGATAATGTTTCCTCAAATGATAATTCAATTTGCTCAAGCAGGAGATTCCAAGTTCGGTATTTGGTGGGCAAAATGGCTAGGGACTAATGGTCACTTGTATGCTCCAATAACCTTTATCTTGATTATATTTTTCGCATATTTTTATGCTCAAATACAGTTTAATCCTGATGATGTTGCAAAAATGTTAAGAGAAAGGGGCGGGATGCTAGTTGGTGGAATTACACCAGGTAAACCTACCAGTGATTATTTAAGAAGGATTAATAATAGACTTACTTTGTTTGGTGCTATATTCTTAGGTTTCTTAGCCTTGATACCTACTTTAATACTACAACAAGTGCCGGGATTTAAAACTCTCGGATTTGGACAAGCTTTTTCAGCAACAGGTTTACTAATCGTGGTTTCAGTAGCACTTGAATTCCAAAAACAAATAGAAAGTCAATTGCTCGTAAGACATAATAAGGGGTTTTTAAAATAATGAAAATTGTATTGTTAGGTGCTCCAGGAGCAGGAAAGGGTTCTCAAGCTGAGCTCATAAAAAAAGAATATGGTCTTGCCCATATTTCTACAGGCGACGCTTTTAGATCAAATATAGCTCGTGGAACTGATATTGGGAAAATAGCTAAAGCATATGTCGAAAAAGGAATGTTAGTTCCAGATGAGATTGTTATTGAGATTGTAAAAGAAAGACTTACTCATGATGATTGTAAAAATGGATTTATTTTAGATGGCTTTCCAAGGACAATTCCACAAGCGATTGCATTGGATAAAATAATTAAATTAGACTGTGTTATTAACATTAAAGTTGATAATGAAATTGTTACAAATCGTATTTCAGGTCGAAGAGCATGTAGGGGTTGCACTCAGATATATCATATATCCACATATTCAAAAGAAACATGTGATAAGTGTGGTGGTAAATTATATATTAGAGAAGATGATAAGCGAGAAACAGTGCTTAATAGACTTGAGGTTTATAGCAAAGAAACCGCTCCATTGATAGATTATTATAAAGACAAAAATATTTTGTTTGATGTGGATGGTTCAACTTCTATAGCTCATACCTTTGAGCAAGTAAAAGAAGTTATTAGCAAATTGAAAATATAAATGATTGTTTCTATAAAAAGTTCATATGAAATTGATCTTATGAGAAAAGCAGGTGCTATTGTAAGAGATGTTTTAGAGTTAATAGAGGAAAATGTAAAACCTGGCATCACAACACTTAAACTTGATAAATTAGCATATCAGTATATTAAAAGTTGTAATGCTACTCCTTCATTTTTAGGTTATGGTGGCTTTCCTAACTCTATATGTACTTCTATTGATGAAGAAGTCGTTCATGGGATTCCCAGCAATAGGGTTTTAAAAGAGGGCATGCTTTTAAAGGTTGATGTAGGTGCTAATTATAGAAATTATCATAGTGATGCGGCAAGAAGTATAGCGATTGGAAAAATTTCTGATGAAAAAATGCAACTTGCAAAAGTTTGTAAACAGAGCTTTTTTGAAGGGATTTCAATTTTAAGACCTGATGTAAGGCTTGGTGATTTGGGGAATAAAATACAAACCTATGTTGAATCTTATGGTTTTTCAGTTATTCGAGATTTAGTAGGTCATGGTATAGGATCGCGGTTACATGAAATGCCAAATGTGCCAAATTATGGTGTCAATGGAAGAGGGCTTAGACTTAGTGCAGGAATGACTTTAGCAATAGAGCCTATGATTAATATAGGAACACATAAAGTTAGAACACTTGAAGATAATTGGACTGTTGTAAGTTTAGATCGCTCTTGTTCAGCTCATTATGAAAATACAATATTAATTACTGAAGATGGTGTTGAAATTTTAACATTATAGGAGAAAAAATGCAGCAAATAGAAGTCGGATCAATTGTACTTTCAACTGCAGGAAGAGACAAAGGAAGATTTTTTGTGGTGCTTGAAATTGTGGATGACAACTACATAAAAATTGTGGATGGTGCCTTAAGAAAATTAGAAAAAGCAAAATTAAAAAAGCTAAAGCATGTAAAAAATCAAAATATTGTTTTGGAAAAATTAAAAACTAAGTTTGAAGAAGGTATTAAAGTTTACGATGCTGAAGTGAGAAGTGCGTTAAAGTCATACAATGGCTAATCATTTTAAAATGTATTAAGGAGAGAGAATGGCAAGAAACGATTCAATTGAAATTGATGGTACAGTAGTAGAGGTTTTACCAGGAACTAATTTTAAGGTAAAGCTTTCGAATGGGCACATTATTCAAGCATATCTGTCAGGTAAAATGAGGGTGCATTATGTTAAAGTATGTGAAGGCGATAGTGTTAGAGTAGCTATGAGTCCGTATGATCTAACCAAAGGTCGAATTGTCTATCGTAACAAGAAGTAAGGAGGCGTATTATGAAAGTAAGACCATCAGTGAAACCAATTTGTGACAAATGCAAAATTATCAAAAGAAAGGGTAAAATTATGGTAATTTGTCCAAAGTATCCTAATCATAAACAGGTTCAAGGATAATAATTCAATTATCTATCTTAATCACATATTTAGTGTACAAAAATGTGTTTAATATGATAATATTATAAAGTTGTTATGAAACTAGCGGCTGTAACCGTTACTTCCACTATCGGTTATTAGTGAATAAAATATAAAGATTAAAAATGGAGGAAATCAATGGCTCGTATATCAGGTGTAGACTTACCCCGTGAAAAAAGAGTAGAAATTGGACTTACCTATATTCATGGTATAGGAAGAGCAACTTCAAACAAGTTACTTGCTGAATGTGAAATTGACCCTAACACAAGAGTTAAGGATTTGACAGAAGATCAAGTAGCTAAAATTCGTGATTACATTGAATCTCACCTTCACGTTGAAGGTGACTTAAAGCGTGATGTGATGCTTAACATTAAGCGCTATATGGAAATTGGTTCGTATAGAGGTGTAAGGCATAGAAAAGGATTGCCGGTTAGAGGACAATCTACCAAACAAAACGCTCGCACAAGGAAAGGACCAAAGCGTGCGGTTGGTCGTGTAAAGAAAAAGTAGGAGGCAAATCAGATGGCAAAAAAGAGACCTACAATTAAAAGAAGAAAGGATTTTAAAAACATCGAAAAAGGGCAAGCTCATATACATGCCTCTTTCAATAATACAATAGTTACTGTAACAGATATGGAAGGCAATGTTATTAGCTGGAGTTCTGCTGGCAAAATGAAATTTAAAGGTAGTAGAAAGTCTACGCCTTATGCAGCTCAAATAGTAGCAGAAGATGCAGCAAAAATTGCACGTGAACATGGTGTTAGAAAGGTCGAAGTTTATATTAAGGGACCAGGACAAGGAAGAGAATCTTCAATTAGATCTTTTCAAACAGCTGGCATTGAAGTAACAAAAATTCAAGACGTTTCACCACTTCCACATAATGGGTGTCGTCCACCTAAAGTAAGAAGATTGTAATTGGAGGTATATAATGGCAAAATACACAGGTCCTGTTTGTAAATTATGCAGACGTGAAGGCGATAAATTATTTTTAAAGGGTGAGAGATGTTATAGCGATAAATGTCCTTTTTCAAAAGGTCAAATTCGCAAAACCCCAGTTTTTCCACCAGGACAACATGGTTCAGCTAGAAAAAAATTGACACCATACAGTGTTCAATTGCGTGAAAAACAAAAAGCAAAAAGAATATATGGCTTAACAGAGAAACAATTCCATAGATATTATTTAAAAGCAGAAAGAATGAGAGGAGTTGTTGGTGAAAACATGTTAGCACTTATTGAAAGAAGATTAGATAATGTGGTATTCCGTATGGGGATGGGATCAAGTAGAGCACAATCTCGTCAATTGGTAAACCATGGGCACATACAAGTTAATGGTCAAAAAGTTGATATTCCGTCTTTTTTAGTTAAAGAAGGTGACATAATTACTGTAAAACCATCAAAAAAGGAACTGGGTTTCTTTAAAGATCTAAAAGAAATTAAAGTTGCAAATTTACCAAAATGGCTAAGTTTTAATCCGGAAACTTTAACAGGAAAGATAGAGGCTTTGCCAGGAAGAGATGATATAGAGCTTTCGATTCAAGAACACTTGATTATCGAGCTATATTCTAAATAAGGTTAGGAGGCAAATAGCATTATGATGGACATTAATAAAGCAACAATTAAAATCAATGAACAATCTAGGGGAGAAGCTACTTTTACCATAGAACCATTAGTTAGAGGCTATGGAACAACTTTAGGGAATGCTCTACGTAGAGTTTTATATGCCGCTTTACCAGGAGAAGCAATAGTTGGAGTAGAAATTAAAGGGGTTAAACATGAATTTAGCACAATAGAAGGCGTAAAAGAAGATGTCGCAGAAATAATTTTGAATCTAAAAGAAATAGCCGTTAAAGTTCATCTTGAAAAATTTGAAAAAATAACGGCAAGGCTTTTTAAAAATACCCCTGGTCCAGTTAGAGCAAAAGACATTGAATTCCCAACAGAAGTAGAATTAATGAATGGAGATCTTTTAATTTGCACTTTAAGCGAGGGAGCTTCTATTGATATGGATATTACTGTAGGTCGTGGCAAGGGATATGTATCAGCACAAAATAATAAAAAATCTAATATGCCTATAGGTTATATACCTATTGATAGTTCATTTTCACCTGTAAAGTTTGTAACATACAATGTTACAGATACGCGTGTTGCTCAAACGATTGATTATGACAAACTAGTTATTTCAATTAAGACAGATGCAACATCTACTCCTACAAAAGTCATTTCTTTAGCTGCTCAAATTTTAGCTGAACATTTGAAACTATTTATTAATTTAGTTGATGGTATGGTTGACACTCCAATCTTTCGAGATGATGAAAAACCAAAAGTTGAAAACGAAATAAAAGATATTCCGATAGAGCAATTAGGGTTGTCAGTAAGACCTTTAAATTGCTTAAAAAGACACGGGATTAACATGGTTAGTGAGTTGATAGGATATACAGAGGATGAGCTTAATAAGATTAAAAACTTAGGGAAAAAATCAGCCGAAGAGATTATTGAAAAATTAAAATCAGCAGATTATTCTTTAAAATCAAAAGACTAAAAGGAGAGAACTATTATGGCGATTAAAAAATTAGGAAGAAGAACTGATCAAAGATTACAATTGATTTATAGTCAAACAGCTCAGTTATTATGGCATGGGAAAATAGAAACAACTGTCGATAGAGCCAAATCTGTAAAAAGAGTTGCAGAAAAAATAATAAAATTAGCAGTTCGCTCATTTCAAGATACAGTGGAGGTTAAAAAGCAAAGACTTAACCAAAAAAATGAAAAAGTTGATGTTAAAGTTGTTAACGACGGTCCCCAAAAATTGGCAGTGCGAAGAAAAATCATGAGCATTTTGCCAGATTTACAAGAAATCAGAGATCCCCAAGAAAAAAAGGCTGACTACAAAGAAAGAACAAAAGATATAAATCATCCACTTGTTGAGAAGATATTTAGAGAATATGCACCTAAGTATTTTAAGAGAGAGGAAGATTTGGGACAAGGTGGAGGATATACAAGGATTGTCCGCTTAGGGAATAGAAGAGGAGATAATGCTGAAACTTGTATACTTGAACTAGTTTAATTTTTTGTTGATTAAAATATTCAGAATTAGAAGGAGATATTTTTCTCCTTCTTTTTTGTTGCAATAAAAACATTTGTCTTTTAAATCGATATAACAAATGCAAAAAAATGTATCTGTAGCTACAGTTTATTTTTGATTTTGTTTTTTAATTTATATAAGAATATCTTAAATTTCATTATGTATATTTGGCTAAATTGACTAACATAGTGTTAAAATTGACTTGAGTGCATTTTTTATGATATAGTTGCATTACATTTAACATGTTAATTAAGTAAAGTTAAGGTAGTTATGATTTTATTGCTTGATGTAGGAAATTCAAATATAAAAATTGGGGCAGTTTCCAATGATAAAATAGTTAAAACTTGGAGAATTGCTACTGATTTATCCAAAACAGCAGATGAGTTTGGATTAGTTTTTATTGAATTACTCGAGTCTATAGGTAAAAAAGCTAAAGATGTAAGTGGAATTATTATTAGCTCTGTTGCTCCTTCACTAAATTATACAATTGAGCATATGTGTGAATACTATTTCAACTTAAGTCCAATTATGGTTAGTCACAAGATTAATTTAGGTATGAATATAATTTATAGTCCTCCTCAAGATCTTGGAACTGATAGAATAGTAAATTGTGTGGCTGCAAAACAAAAATACGGTTATCCGTGTTTAATTGTTGATTTTGGCTCTGCAACAACATTCAATTTAATATCAAATAAAGGTGATTTTATTGGTGGTGTTATTGCTCCTGGTATTAAATCGAGTGCTGAAGCATTAACTAACACAGCAGCAAAGCTTCCTCGAATTGAGCTTTCTACACCTTCAAGTGTGGTTGGTATTAGTACAGTAACTAATATGCAGTCGGGTGTTATATATGGTTTTAGAGGCTTGGTTGAGGGAATTATTTCGCTTATAAAGAAAGAATGTGGATATTCAAAATTAAAGGTTGTGGCTACTGGTGGAATGAGTGAAATTATTGTTGCTGGTGGGAGTACTATATTTGATACAATTGACAGAACGCTTTCTCTAGAAGGCTTGAAATATTTATATAAATTAAACAAATAAAATTAATCGTATCTAGTCATCATAGGGAACTAAATATAAAAATACGATAATAGGAGAAGTAAATGAAAAAGATTGGTGTTGCTCTTTTAGGTGTTGGTACAGTAGGGGGTGGAACATATACAATATTAAAAAGTATGCGAGAAACTTTTAAGGAAAAATATCAACTAGATATAGAAGTCTTACATGTTATTGATAAAAATCTTGAAAGAGTTAAAGAACTTGGAATAGATCCCAAAATAGTTTCAACAGATATTAATAATGTAGTTAACAACCAAAATATCCATATAGTATGCGAATTCTTTGGTGGGATTGAACCAGCAAAGAGTTTTTCAATTGCAGCACTTAAGGCTGGGAAAAGTGTCGTTACTGCGAATAAAGAGATGTTTGCAAAAAACTGGATTGAGCTTGAATCTGCTGCAAAAGAAGGTAATGCAGGTTTATATTTCGAGGCAACCAGTGTTGGGGGAGTTCCTATTGTAAGAGTTTTAAATGAATCTATGCAAGGAAATGAAATTTTAAGCATACAAGGCATATTTAACGGAACAACAAATTTTATTTTAAGTAAAATGATAGACGAAGGATTAGAATATAAGGATGTTTTGAAAGAAGCCCAGGAATTAGGATATGCTGAAGCTGACCCAACAGCTGACGTTGAAGGTTATGATAGTATGTATAAACTTTCAATTTTATCAACTTTAGCTTTTGGTCGAAAAGTACCCATTGAAAAGATATATAGAGAAGGAATAACAAAAATAAATAAAATAGACATAGAGTATGGTAAAAAATTTGGATACACACTTAAATTGTTGGCAACTGCACAAATGATTGATGGAAAATTAGAGGCTAGAGTCCATCCAACTTTTGTCGGAAATAATAATCCACTAGCTAGTGTCAAAGGGTCCTTTAATGCGGTACTTTTAAAAGGAAATAATGTTGGTGAAATAATGCTATATGGAAGAGGAGCCGGTGCATTACCAACTGGATCTGCAATTGTTTCAGATATAATTTATGCAGCACAGCAAATAAAACATAAATTGATCGGATTTTCTGAAAATAAATTTTTTGATGACGATAGTTTTGCAAAGGATTTTTCTTGTGAATATTTTATTAGAATGAATGTAGTTGATAAGCCAGGGGTTTTAGCAAAAATTACAAAAGTTTTTGGAGAAAATAATGTTTCAATTAATTCCATGGAGCAAACAGCACATGGTGGAACAGCTTCATTAATTTTTATGATCCATAAAACTCCAGAGAGCCTAATGAAAAAGTCTATTGATCAAATGAAAAATATAGATGTAATCAACAGTATCGATGCTGTTATAAGAGTTATGTAAAGAATGTTGTTAATGCATTATTTGAAAGTAGAGTTACATAATGAAAAATCAATCTTTAGAAATTTTAAAAATATTTGTTGATACTTCCAAAGATGGCAGATATGTTATCATTGATTTTAAAGATTTTTTTAATATTGAAAGCGAAATAGAATTGAATAAAGGAGAAATAGAAATCATTGCTAAAGATTTAGAGGTAAATGGATATATTGAGATAAAATTTATTAACGATGATTCAATATGTGCAAAACCTACGAAGCTTGGCTTTGGTGTAATAGAAGGATATAATCGAAAAGCAGTTGTCGCAACAGAAACTTTACTAAGTCAACCCGGACAACAAAAATCCCAAACTATTAAAAATATTGGAATATTTATTGTTGCGTTTTTAGGAAGTCTAATGGGAAGTGCGGTAGTATTAATTATATATTTAATGATAAAATTATTTGCAAATAAATAAAATAATTTAATTTGAGACGTAATTCAATGGTTTTAAACAAAAAAGAAAAAAATTTAATGGAATATATATACAAGTGTGCTCAAGAGAAAGGAGAATGCTTGATTACACCAATAGAAATTTTAAATAATATTTCGTTTGATTTAGATTTTCGAGAAGAAGAAATTGAACCTACTATGAAAGCTTTACAGGCAGAGCAATATTTTTCATATGACCATGTGTATAAAAATGATCAGTTAATTTATGCAATCGTGTTGAAAGAGAAGGGCATTTGTTATGAAAGGGACAAAAGAACAAAAAGGAAAAAAATTGCACAAAGCCTCATTTTAGCTGCAGTTACTGCATTAATTGGTGTTTTGATAAGAACGATAGTTGCAGCTATTACAAAGAAATAACTTTTGTACAAAAGATTACAAGAATAATTGGTGTTGAATGTTGTAAAAAACAGTTTTCATTAATTTTTTGAATTAATTTTAAATTGAAGAGCAAAGCTATGATAACAAAGGATTTGCATAAGTTTGAATTAGAATCAGATTTTTTACCAAGTAGAGATCAGCAAAACGCTATTGATATACTGACAAAAGGATTAGCTGAAGGAGAATCTCATCAAGTTTTATTGGGTGTTACAGGCTCTGGCAAAACATTTACGATGGCAAATATAATTAAAAATTTTAATAAGCCAACTCTAGTTATTGCCCATAACAAAACATTAGCTGCACAGCTTTGCAATGAATTTAGAGCTCTTTTTCCTAAAAATAGAGTAGAATATTTTGTTTCTTATTATGATTATTATCAACCAGAAGCATATATTCCACGAACTGATACATATATTGGGAAAGAAATACAAATTAATGAAGAAATTGATAAGCTTAGAAACAGTGCAACCGCCTCACTAGGAGAGCGCAATGATGTTATCATAGTTGCTTCTGTTTCGTGTATTTATGGTCTAGGAGCGCCAGAAGCATATTTTAAACAAAGTATTTCAATTAGAGAGGGAGATGAGCTCAATCGTGATGATATTATTGATAAGCTCGTCGAGATTCAATATTCTAGAAGTGAAATTGATTTTAAAAGATCAACATTTAGAGCTAAAGGCGATCGATTAGAAGTTTTTCCTGCAGGAGCTGCTGATAAGGCAATTCGAATTGATTTTTGGGGAGATGAAGTTGAGGCAATTTCAGAATTTAACCCTTTAACTAATCAAGTTATTGCAAGACTATCTCATTTTTTAATATTCCCTGCAACACACTATGTGATTGGACATGACGATATTGCTTCACTTTTAAAAAAAATAAAAGAGGATATGCTAATACAGGAAGAGTTTTTTAAAAATGAAGGAAAATTAATCGAAGCTCAAAGGATAAAAGAAAGAGTTAATTATGATATAGAAATGATAGCTCAGATGGGATATTGTAATGGCATTGAAAATTATTCTAGATATTTTGATGGGCGGTCTCAAGGGGAAGCTCCATATACTTTGTTAGATTATTTCCCGGATGATTTTTTGGTTTTTATTGATGAAAGCCATATGACTATCCCGCAAATTAGAGGTATGTATAATGGAGATTTTGCACGAAAAACAAATCTTGTTAATTATGGATTTAGACTACCTGCCGCTTATGATAATCGACCTTTAAAGTTTTTTGAGTTTGAGCAAAAAATTAAGCAAGTAATTAGTGTATCTGCGACACCTGGAGATTATGAATTACGTAAAGCAAAAAGAGTAGCAGAACAAATAATTAGACCAACTGGTTTAGTAGATCCTGAAATTATGGTAAGGCCAACTAATGGGCAAATTGATGATTTGTTAGGCGAGATAAATAAAGTTGTAGACAAAGGAGGGCGTGTATTAATTACAACTTTGACAATAAGAATGTCCGAAGAATTGACAAATTATTTAAAAGAAAGAAAAATTAAAGTTGAATACATGCATAATAAAATTGATACACTAGAAAGAATAGAAATTATTAATAGGCTTAGAAGAGGGGATATAGATGTTATCGTAGGAATCAATTTATTACGTGAAGGTCTAGATATCCCTGAAGTTATGTTAGTGGCAATCCTTGATGCAGACAAAGAAGGATTTTTAAGATCAAGAACATCTCTTATACAAACCGTAGGTAGGGCTAGTAGAAATGCAAACTCTTATGTGATAATGTATGCTGACACCGTAACTAAAAGTATGCAAGAAGCTATTACAGAAACTAATCGAAGACGAAAAATTCAAAAAGACTATAATATGTTGCATAATATTATCCCAAAATCAATACAAAAAGAAATTAAAAATACTCTAGTAATTTCAAAGAAGACAAAACTAGAAGAAGACAAATTAAGTGTATTTGAAATTAATAAAGAAATAAAAGATTTATATGATAAGATGAATGCAGCAACATCGACATATGATTTTGAACAAGCAATCATTATCAGGGATCGTATTTCATATTTACGTACTTTGTACAATAAGAAAAGTAGAAAGCCTATTAATTAAAATAAAAATATTAGAAGTTATGGAAAGGATAGTTAAAGTATGCTAACTGATATAATTATCAAAGGTGCAAAAGAAAATAATTTAAAAAATTTAGATGTTGTGATTCCTAGAGAAAAACTTGTTGTATTAACAGGCTTAAGCGGTTCAGGAAAATCTAGCTTAGCTTTTGATACAATTTTTGCGGAAGGACAAAGAAGATATATAGAAAGTTTATCTAGTTATGCAAGGCAGTTTTTAGGACAAATGGATAAACCAAATGTAGAATCTATTGATGGACTTTCTCCAGCAATTTCAATAGATCAAAAAACCACAAGCAATAATCCACGCTCAACAGTAGGAACAGTTACTGAAATATATGACTATATGAGATTGTTGTACTCAAGGATAGGGGTGCCTCATTGTTCAATATGTGGAACCGAAATTATAGCTATAACAGTCGATCAAATTGTGCAAAAAATATTATCTTTTGATGAAGGTAGCAAGTTGCTAATTGAAGCTCCTATTGTTAGGGGAAGAAAAGGTGAATATAAAAAAGAGTTCGAAAATTTATATAAAAATGGTTTTGCAAGAGTGCGCGTAGATGGTGAAATATACCAGCTTGGTGAAGAAATTAATCTAGAAAAAAATTTAAAACATGATATAAATGTCGTTATAGATAGATTGGTCATAAAAGAAGGTATAACTAGGAGATTAAACGAAAGTATCGAAACAGCACTTAATTTAGCTAAAGGTTTAGTTGTTGCAAATATTAACAATCAAAATTATATCTTTTCTTCAAAACTTGCTTGTCCAATACATAATGATGTTATTATACCAGAACTTAGTCCAAGATTATTTTCTTTTAATAGCCCTTATGGTGCCTGCCCAAATTGTGCAGGCATTGGAACAAAGATGCAAGTTTCAGAAAAACAGATTGTTGTTGATGAAAATTTGTCTTTGAATCAAGGTGCTATAAAAGTAAGTGGATGGTATTTAATAGACATTGAATCAAATTTAACTAAGACCTTAAAGCAGTTGGCAGATAAACATAAATTTTCTTTAGACATTCCTTGGAAAAATCTAAAAAAGAAATACAAAGACATTATTTTCTATGGCAGTGATGACATACTTAATGTTTATTGGGGTCAAAAAATTATTCAACAAAAAAATGAAGGCATTATAGGCAAAATGCAAAGGCGTTATAATGCTACTCAGTCTGAAGGCGTGAAGCGCGACATAGAAAGGTATATGGTTGAAACTCCTTGTTTGATTTGTAATGGGAAGCGCTTAAAAAAGGAAGTTTTGCATATTTTGATTAATGGTAGAAATATTTCACAATTAAGTGACATGCCAATCATTAGTTTAAAAAGATTTTTTGCTCATATAAAGTTATCAAATTCAGAAATGCTTATAGCTAAACCCATTTTAAAAGAAATTGATGATAGATTGACTTTTTTAATTGATGTTGGATTAGGGTATTTGACATTATCTAGATCTAGCGGAACATTAAGTGGTGGAGAAAGCCAAAGAATTAGATTAGCTACTCAAATAGGAAGTGGTTTGATGGGTGTTTTATATATTTTAGATGAACCAAGCATTGGTCTTCATCAAAGAGATAATTCAAAGTTGCTAGCAACACTCAAAAAATTAAGAGATTTAGGAAATACATTAATAGTCGTTGAACATGATGAGGAAACAATTAGGGAGGCAGATCATATTATTGATATTGGTCCTGGTGCTGGTGAAAATGGCGGATATTTGGTGGCCCAAGGATCTATTGCAGATATAATGAATGAGCCTAAATCAATTACCGGTGACTTTTTATCGGGTAGACGAAAAATAAAATTGCCTCAAAAGAGAAGAAAGCAAGATGGAAGATTTTTATCAGTAATAGGAGCGAAACAAAACAATTTGAAAAATATTAATGTCGATTTTCCAATAGGATTGATGACAGCAGTAACAGGGGTATCTGGTTCAGGAAAATCTTCATTAGTTAATGGTATCATTTATCCAAATTTGGCAAATAATTTAAATAGGGCAAACATTGAAGAGGGAAGTTATTCTGACATAACAGGAAGAGAGTATCTTGATAAAGTTATCAACATTGATCAAAGTCCAATTGGCAGGACACCAAGATCGAATCCTGCGACATATACAGATTTGTTTACAATGATTAGAAATTTGTTTGCTCAAACTCCTGATGCTAAAGCAAGAGGATATAAACCTGGTAGGTTCAGTTTTAATGTTAAAGGTGGACGGTGTGAGCACTGCATGGGCGATGGAATTATCAAAATTGAAATGCATTTCCTGCCAGATGTATATATCCCATGTGAAGTTTGCAAGGGAAAAAGATACAATAATGAAACATTAGAGGTAAAATTTAAAGGGAAATCCATTTTTGATGTTTTGGACATGACAGTATCACAGGGTCTTGAATTTTTTAAAAATATGCCACAAATAAGTAGAAAACTTGAAACTTTAAATGATGTAGGACTAGGCTATATTAAACTCGGACAGCCTTCTACAACACTATCTGGAGGTGAAGCTCAAAGGGTTAAATTAGCTACAGAACTTTCAAAAAGAAGCACAGGTAGGACTTTATATATTTTGGATGAGCCTACAACTGGATTACATATGGCAGACGTAGAAAAATTAATTAATATATTGAATAAATTAGCTGATAAAGGCAACACTATAATAATAATCGAGCATAACCTAGATATAATAAAAGTATCGGATCATGTTATTGATTTAGGCCCAGAAGGAGGGGATGAAGGAGGATATTTAATTGCATCAGGCTCTCCAGAAGAAATCGCTAAAAATAAAAATAGTGCAACGGGAGAATATTTAAATAAAGTTTTATAAGTAAAGATTATTAAACACTGGGTGCTAAAGGAGGGCTGTTAGAAACTAAAAAATTTTCAACAGTTTTTTTATAAAAAACAAATACGATGAGGGGTGGGGAAGGCTGTTTTTGATATTAATTGAAAAATAAATGCATTTATGAGTCATCTTAGAGCTTTCTTAACGACCCCTTTTATATTTAAAGTTTATAATCAGCTTCATTTATTTCTGTTTTGGGTATATTTTCAGAAGTTATTTCTATTTTTTTCTCTTTAAAATTAAAGTTTATCCTAGGTTCTAATACTTTGTACAAAACA
This sequence comes from Clostridiales bacterium, assembly GCA_012800525.1. Lineage (GTDB taxonomy): Bacteria > Bacillota > Clostridia > Christensenellales > DTU072 > JAAZJD01. The sequence continues at coordinate 60,461 of JAAZJD010000038.1, read as the reverse complement.
ATAACCAATATAGAATTTACTAAATAGACACCAGATTGTAATGGGATTCTAGTAAGCCACCAAACAAAAAATGTTTTTCGATTTTGAATAAAAAAATAATAAATAATGAGAGAGTTCAATAAAACCGTACATATGAAGTAAACTAATACGATAGATAAAACAATTTTTACTATCGAATGTAATTTTTTTATTTTGAAAACTAAACCTGGAATAAGTCCACTAAGCCCAGAAACAAGAGTTATCAAAGGCATCCAAGCTCCACCTGCAGGATTAATTAAAAATCCTATGCCATCACCTAGAGCTCCAACTATAAATCCTCCAATAGGCCCAGTAAAAATACCAGCAAGTATATTCATGGATGTCATTAATGAAATTTTATTTGATACTGTAACGTTAAATGAAAAAGTTTTTAATGCAATTGACATTGCAGTAAATATTGCAATATAAGCAATTCTTTTAGTTGTAAAATAAGTTTTTTTCATAAAAAAAGTCCTCCTACCACGCAGAGAGGACACGTCAATTGTTGTTTTAAAGACTCGCAACGGACGCGATATGAAATCGCAGGTTTTCCCTTTCGTTCACAGACAACATCCCATTCCGTGACACTTTACGTTTCATATCTACTCTGCTTAGTCGCCAATAAGCTATTAAATTTATAATACCATAAAATGTAACAATATCCTACTATTAAGGCAAATTATTCAATCTTATTTTAGTGCATCACAAAACTGTCATAAAAATTAAGATTTTATTTCGTTGATATCAACTCATTTTATATGTTAATATAATATAGATTTAAAATATAACATTTTATAAGGTGAAAGATGATGAAAAAGAATAAACAAAAACGACTTCTAGTTTTTTTAGCGATTATATTGATTTTTAGCTTATTGCTACTTGCGGCATGTGTTGATCCGTCAACAAATGTGGAGGACAAAAAACCTGAAGAAACTCCAGCAACTCAAAATGATGGTACTTTAATAAACAACGGATCATTTAAATTTGCAAAAGCTAAAGATCCCAATTCATATTTGCAAACAGAAGTTGTTAATTGGACGAAAAATGATGGTTCATTTAAGTCTTCAGATGCAAAAGTGAAAATGGGTGTTATTGAACTAGAAGAAAATCTTTTTAACGAGAAGAAATCATTGTTTAATTTTAATAGTTCTTCCAATGCTGAACTCAAATATTCCTTTTCAAAATTCCCTGGTTTAGCACCATCAACACCTAAAAATGCAGATGGTGAATTTAATGATAAAAACGCTATGATTATTTCTATGCCTGATATAGATAAAAAACAAGGTTCAGTGTATTTTTCACTATCTAATTCATCATCTTTAGCAAAAGACTCATTTTATAAATTAAGCATAGATGTATACACTGATTTATTTGAGCCCACAGAATATAGTGGGGCTGCAATAGAAATTACATCAACTATGTATTCGCAAATTCTTTCTATTAATACTGAACAGAGTTGGAAAACATATAGTTTTTATATCGCAACAAATAAATATGCTAACACAACATTTAATTTAAAACTTTGGTTGGGGCATGGTCCAGAATATATAAACACATCCACAAATTCTAATCCATATTTAGCTGCAGGTACTGTTTTATATGACAATGTTCTTGTGGAAAAAATATCTAATGTAGATGATATTGATGATATTAAAAGTACATTTGAAAATGGTGAATACAAACAAGATGCGAATGGCAATGTTGAAAGATATATGGATTTGTCTGTAGTAGATCCTAGTTTTAATGCTATAACAGACTACACTGCATCGTATTCTAGCTCTTCAAATGAGTACTATTATTCTGCAAAAAGAGGAATTCAAGCTCAGTATGATTTTGTTATAGGCGATAAAAAGTTAACTACAGACGAAAAAAATCAGTTCCCAGACTATCCAACATATAGCAGTAACAAATTTCCAATTGGAATTTTTGATATGTCAAAGCTTTATAGTGTAGGAAAAAATGATGAAGAGCAAGATGTTGCAGTTGATAAGTATCAAAAAATTGATTCAACTTTTGTTGCCCCCCAAAATTATGAGCATTTCATGAAAAAGGGTGCTGACGATAGCTGGAGTTACAATTTGTTAGGAAATGTAGATAATGGAAGGACTGGCACAAGTATTGACTCAACAGCTCTTTTAATTTGGCATCCCTCAGGAAAGATTAGTGGCGCGGGTTATACTGCAAAAAATAAAATAACAATAGAAAAGGATAAATACTATGATATTTCTGTATGGGTTTATATATGGATCCCTCAAGTGAAAGCACCTACCCCACTTTCTGAATCAGAACAAAAAGATGCAACAAAAGTAAAGGAATATGAAGAAAAAGTTGAAACATATAACAAATATAAAGCCTTTTACGAAAAGGAAAGCAAAGCACAGGCATTGTTTAAAGTTTCAGGTGTTTCTGTAACAGATTCTGACAAACTTTTGAGTTATTCTACTTTAGATTGGGGCAGATGGGAACAATTAACCATAAAGATTAAGGGCAATAGCTTATCAAAAAGAGAAATAACTCCTGAGTTTTGGTATGGGCATGGTTACTGGGGGGATTCTACATTGATGCCTGGAGCAGCATTTTTTGATGATTTAAAAGTTACAGTAAAGGAGGATGTTGATCCATCAGAAGAATCAAATTATTATGAACTATCAATTTTAAGCGAAGGTGATTATGATGGTTTTGATTTGGTAGATTCTACGAATGAAGACTTTGAAGAACTTGATGGAGCAGAAGGTAAGGTTTGGAAATATCAACGAGTTGACGATGAGAAACTTGGTGTAAATGAAGCATCAAAAAATTCAATAGCAGGCAAAGTTTCAGGAAATAGTGATTTTATAAATTCACCTGAGCCTATTGATGGAGTGGTGGGTCTTGAAGGGATCAGCAAAGGGCCAGGAACTTTGAGAATAAAACATGGCGGAGTTGAGGTAAATACTGATTTATTAGTTCTAAACCATAAAGGCAATGATACAGCTTCAAGTATAAGTTTCTTCATTAAAGATTCTGATATAAATGCAAAAGATGAACATGGGAACCCAGTTAATGCTGGTCTTGAAGATTTATTATTAGTGCGTCCAAACAATTTTTATAGATTTTCATTTTGGATTAATACAGAGGGTATTCCTTCGAATATGGGTGCTAAGGTCAAAATATGGCAAATTGATACTGAAGAGAAAAACAAATCAACAGAACTTGCAACATTTTCAAATATAAATGTTAACGAATGGACTGAATATGTAGCATATATTAAAGGTGCTGAGACTGAAATTCAAAGATTTGGATTTGAAATTATTTTAGGAGAAGGGGATATCACAGCGCTAGACACTAGAACAGCTGGTGTAGTTTTTTTCACCGCTCCTACATGGCAAAAAATATCTAATGATGAGTATACTGAAGCAAATAAAAATTTAGATACAACCAAAGATATCTCCGCAAAAGATAGTACAAGCTCCAAAAATTCCTCATTTGATAATGGATTTTTTAGAACCTTTGATTCAAAAGAATATGAAAATAGGGAAAAGTTTAGTGAAGATGGTTATTTAATCAAAGAAGTGACTCCTACTAACTGGCAATATAAAGAAGAAGCGGTTGGATTGGAGGCAGTTAAATCTTTCAAAGTTGATGGTACAGATAAATTAACCTGGGAAAAAGTAGAAGGTGCAACACATTATTATGTTTATATGAATGAGTATGAGCAAAAAGAAGTAATTGATGGAATTGAAAAAACGCTAAAAAAAGATAACATACTTGTCAATATTATTGATAATCCAGATGCGACATCTTACACAGCAACAAGAAATGGGAAATACTATATAAGAGCTGCTGGCCCAAAAGGCTCACATCATAGTGGAACAAACTATGATTTAGTTTTTTCACCTAAAACCACGGTTTTGAGTATTTCAGGAGCAGGAACTGGTGATTTCCCAGCTAATATATCTAATGAGGATAAACTTAAGGTCACTTACGGGATAATAAATTATAAACATTACGATGCTTTTGGTTACATAGATGAAGGTGCTGCAGTTTCTAATATGTATGGAGATTCCACAAAGGGAGATTATATAAGTACAAACAGCGACAATCTGCTTATGATTAGTTCACCTGATGCTGAAGTAACAGCATTATATAAGTATAATGGTACATACACAATTTCCAAAGGAAGCTATTATTTGGTAACGCTTTGGGTAAAAACTATAGGTGTAGAAACCAAAGCTTCTATTACACTAGAAGATACTTCCTCTACCTTAGTTAAAAAATCATATGATAGAAAGGGTGAATATGCAGGATTTACAGATATTAATACTAATGATAAATGGGTTCAATATAGAATTTTAATAAATACTGGCTATGTAGACGGGAGAGTTACTTTAGAGCTTGCTTTAGGGAATAAATATGCCAAAGATATTGATTTAAATGAAGACAGTAAGTTTGGTTTATCAAAGGGCACAGTCTATTTTGATGATGTAAATATTCAAAAACTAGAAAATGAATCTCAGTTTAATTTATATGCTTACGGGCTTGAAAATATTGATGGCAAAGAAGAAGCAGATTATAAAATAAAAGAAAATGAATTCTATGTTTTAAAAGATATTAAAGAATTAAAATCACCATATAGCAATCAAGCAATACATACAATAGTAGACTATAGAGTGGATAGTTTTGATAGTAGCTCAGATGCAAATGATGATTATTTAGGCAGGAAACCTGGTGCATACACGCATCATCAACCGGCTGGGACAGTTCCTTATCAAAAACCAACGGGAGATGAGGTTCCCGCAATCTTAAATGGAGTATATAGTAGAAAGTCTCTAACAGATCAAATAAGAGGTAAAATATCACAAAAATTTGATGAGGAAACTTCTTTATTCTATATCGATAAATTAAATGCATTTTTGGAATCCAATAATGGCCAAGGTTCTAATTTCCTAATGATGGTCAACATTGAAGCAAATGGACAATATTATGAAATGAGTTCAGGATTTGATATTGAAGCTAATAAATATTATAAGATAAGTTTTTGGGCAAAGCTTTTAACTGAAAATGATAATAAAGCACAATTTAGATTTATTCCTGGTAAAGATTCAGAAAACAATACAAAAATAGTAGAAATATCAGGTGTTGAGTTAAAAGAATATACATTTTATATCTTTAGCGATGAAAAAAACAGTACAATTTCTTCTAATAAAATAGCTTTTCATCTTGGAACCAATGATGGAATAGGTAAAGCTGCTGATGCTACAGATGTTAAAAACTTTTTCAAAGGAATGTTAATAATAGATGACGTTGCAATAGAAAAAATTGATAATATGACAGCAGACGAGTTTGATCAACAAGTTGCAAATGAAGTTGCATATAAGTTCGATGCTCCAAAGGACGAAGAGTTAGAAGTAGATCCCAAAGAAGAAGATCCTAAAACTGATGATGGAAAAGGTAAAATAGATTCTCAGTTATGGTTGCTTGTTTCTTCCATTGTCATAGCCGCAATACTAGTGCTTGCATTAGCTATTATCGGATTTAGAAAAATTAAAGCTAGATTTGTTAAAGGGCAAAAGATTATTGTTAAAAGCAAAGTGCCAACAGACCTAGAACAAGAAGTCAAACAAGCAAAAACAGAAACAACTAAAAAAGATGTTGATGATTCAGAATTTATAGATTAATGTTGGTTTGACACAATGCAAAAAGGAGCAGGTGCATGTTAGGATCATGCACCTGCTTTTTTAATTTCGAACGCTTTGATTTGATAGTTAAAATTTGAATCAATCTGATTTTTTGTATGTTTACTTTAAATGATTAATATACTATAATAATAGTTGTAGGTTTTATGCATATTATATGTGGAGGAAACATTGTTTAAGCTTACTTTTAAAAGAGGCGGAATACACCCAAAAGAGATGAAAGATTTAAGCAAAGATAGCGCATTTGAAGAAATGCCTGTTGGAGCAAAGGTTTATATTCCACTTGTACAACACATTGGAGCACCATGCACTCCGACAGTACAAGCGGGAGATTATGTTAAAGTAGGTCAAAAAATAGGCTTAGCTAATGGTTATGTATCTGCCAATATACATAGCTCTGTTTCAGGTACAGTTTTAGGTTTTGAAGCTAGAGAAAATGCTGCTGGCAGACGTGTTCGCCATATAGTTATAGAAAATGATTATAAATATGATGAAGCTTTTTTGGAACCATTAGAAAATCCAAGTAGTGAAGAAATTATAGCTAGATGTAAAGAAGCTGGGATTGTTGGAATGGGTGGAGCTACTTTTCCAACTCATGTTAAACTTGAACCTAAAAATCCAATTAAGGCATTGATAATCAATGGCTCAGAGTGTGAACCATATATAACAACAGATTATAGGTTAATGCTCGAAAAACCTATTGAGATTTTGAAAGGTGTAGATTTGGTAAAAAAGGCATTAGATACTAAGCAGGTTTTTTTTGGAATAGAAGCAAATAAAAAAGAAGCAATAGAACATATAATTAGCCACGTAGATGATGAGCAATTAAGTGTATTTGAGTTGAAAACAAAATATCCACAAGGTGGAGAGAAACAACTAATTTATGCTTTAACAAAAGAAATTGTCCCTAATGGAGGATTACCATCAGATATCGGATATATAGTATTAAATGTCTCTACTTGTTTAGCATTATATGAAGCCGTATATTTGGGAAAAACAAGCTATACTAGGTATTTAACAGTTTCAGGTAAAGGTATAAAAAGACCTGCAAATTTACATGCAAGAATAGGAATACCATATGAAGAAGTTGTAGATTATCTTGGTGGAGCAAATGAATTTGTGAAAATTATTTCTGGAGGACCCATGATGGGTGTTTCTATGCATAATTTAAAAACAGTTATAAGCAAAGGAAGTTCTGCAATTTTATTGTTAACTGAAAAAGAGATTAGAGATGTATCACCAACTCCTTGTATCGGTTGTGGGCGATGTGCAAGAGCTTGTCCTATAAACTTAATGCCAATGTTAATAGACGATGCTGTTTTAAATAATAAGATTGAAAAGGCTGAATCATATTATGCATTAAGTTGTATAGAATGTGGATGTTGTGCTTATGTTTGTCCTGCTAAAAGACCATTAGTTCAATCACAAAGACTTGCAAAAAAACTTATTAGAGAAAAAAATCTAAAAAAATAGATATATAATAGATATATAAAAACATAAATGATTAAATGAAATATAGAAAAGACTGAGGTGTAAAGAAAGGAATGCAAGAAAAATATATAGTATCTTCATCGCCACATGTTGGTACCAATTTAACAACTAAAAAAATAATGCTTCATGTCATTATTGCTTTATCTTTTCCTCTCGTTGCAGGAATTGTCTTTTTTGGGTTGTATTCTTTATTTTTAGTTGCTTTATCAGTAGCAGGAGCGGTATTTGGTGAATGGTTATATAACAAATTAAGAAAAAAACCTATTACTGTTTATGATTTATCGGCAGTAGTAACAGGATTAATTTTGGGATTAAATTTGCCACCGACAGTTCCTTTTTATATTCCCATTGTTGGTGGTGTATTTGCAACTCTTTTTGTAAAGATGCTTTTTGGAGGACTTGGTAAGAATTTTGCAAATCCTGCAGCAACAGCTAGAGTGTTTTTAGCTTTATCATGGACTGCTCAAATGACAAGATTTATGCCTCCAATTAATTACTCCACAAGACCACTTGATTTTTTTGCAGGATTCAAAAATATTTGTTCTTCAGCATCATATATTACAACTGCTACACCACTAGGAACTATAAAAACTAGTGCGCAGACGGGATTTTTAAACTTAAACTTATTAGATATGTTTTTAGGACGCATAGGGGGAAGTATTGGTGAAGTGTGCTCTTTAGCCATTATTTTATCATTAATATATCTTTTAGTTTTTAAAATCATTGATTGGAAAATACCGTTAACATATTTAGCATCGAGTGTTATATTTACCTTAATTTTTTATAAAAAAGGTTATAACTTTATACTTCCCAGCCTGTTGGGTGGTGGATTACTGTTCGGGGCAACTTTTATGTTAACTGATTATGCAACAGCACCAAAAACATTTTGGGGTGTAATAGTTTATGCCATTTTAGCAGGATTACTTACGATTTTAATAAGAAGGTATGGTGGATATCCAGAAGGAGTGTGCTTGTCCATTTTGATTGTAAATATTTTAGCTCCTTTACTTGATAAAATATTTAAACCAAAGCCATTAGGATTTGTGAAAAAGAAAAGGAAAACGATAAAAGAAGGACTTTAAATAAAATGAAAAAGACGAAGTTAAAAGTAAGCAAGGAAGACATCATGATAGTTGTGGCGCTTAGCGTCTTGGCTTTGGTTGCGGCTCTCATCTTGAGCGTTGTTAATATGTTCACTTATGTTTCCGAGTCTGAGTCAATAGAAAGAGCACTTGCTAAGTCAAATATTGAAATAGAAAAATCATATGAAATTTCACAATTTGCAAATTTAGAAAGTTTTCCTGAAACAGAGATTATATATATAGGGAAAACTGGAGATGAGAGCAGGGTTTTTATTACAAAAGCATTAAAAACAAAAAATAGTTGCTACAATGCTGAAGGGATTTCATTAATAGTTGTTATTAAAAATGATATAATAACTTCCGTTAGCTCATATAAGCATGCTGAAACGCCTGGTCTTGGGAGCAAAGCTCTTGAAATAAACTATTTAAATCAGTATAAAAATCTAAATGTTAATGGATTTAAAGTTTCATCTAAACCTTTGATAGAGTTACCAAACAGTGGCGGTGATTTTAATTATAGTAATGTAACTAGTGCAACGTACTCTTCAATTGGAGTAAATGTTGCAGTAAAAAGTGCTGTTAAAGCATATATAGATACAAAAGACCATGTAGTGTGGAATTAAAAAGGAGTTTGGGGTGGAAAATAAGAAAAAACTAACAGTTGAGGACCTAATAACACCAATTAAGGATGGAATTATCAAAAATAATCCAACATTTAGATTGGTTTTAGGAACTTGCCCAACATTAGCTGTAACAACTAGTGCTATAAACGGTTTATCAATGGGACTTGCAGTAACTTTTGTATTAATTTGTTCTAACATTATAATTTCTATGTTGAGAAACTTTATTCCAAGAAAAGTAAGAATTCCTTGCTATATATTGATAATATCAACATTTTCTACAGTTGTTGATATGGTAATGAAAAAATTTATTCCTTCACTGCATGATAGCCTTGGTTTATTTATTCCTTTAATTGTAGTTAATTGTATTTTATTAGCAAGAGCTGAAGGCTTTGCATCTCTAAATAAAGTTTTGCCATCCGCTATGGACGGGTTAGGTATAGGTTTAGGTTTTACATTAGCCCTTACTATTATGGGCGCAATTCGAGAATTCATCGGCGCAGGTGCAATTTTTGGTTTCTCTTTAAGGGCTTTATCTCAAGCAGAGTTACCTATGACAATATTTATTTTACCAGCTGGTGGATTTATGGTTTTTGGGCTTTTGATAGTGATATTCAACGTAACTGTTGATAAAGTAAGCGAGTATAGTGAAAGAAAAAAGTCTCAACAGGGAGCAAAATTAAATACGAAAAATGAAACAGAGGAGGAAGAGATTGCTTTATGAGTGTAACTGCAATATTAGTTTTAGTTGTTAATGCAATATTAGTAAACAATTTTATCCTCTCAAGATTTTTAGGTATTTGTCCATTTTTAGGGGTTTCAAAAAAAATTGATACCGCATTGGGTATGGGTTTTGCGGTAATTTTTGTAATGGGAGTTGCTAGCGTTATAACTTATGCTTTGAATTTGTTGTTGATTAAAGCCAATATATTATATTTACAAACTATTGTTTTTATTTTGGTTATTGCATCATTAATTCAATTAGTTGAAATAGTAGTCAAAAGATTTTCTCCTGGATTATATTCAGCCCTGGGAGTGTACTTGCCATTAATTACAACAAACTGTGCGGTTTTAGGTGTTGCAATTATGAATGTTTCAATCCCAGTTTCATCTGCAGCTTCAGGATTGCTAATTGCTTTTATAAATGGTATAAGTAGTGGGATTGGTTTTACTATAGCTATTTTAATTTTAGCTGGAATTAGAGAAAAACTAGAAACGGCAGATATACCAAAGAGTTTTCAAGGTTTTCCAATTACGTTATTAATTGCTTCAATAATGGCTATGGCATTTGCAGCATTTTCAGGATTTAATATAGGGTAGGTGATATATGAGTACAGCTCTTCAGATTATAATTCCAGTTGCTCTTCTAGCAGGCTTATCTCTTGCTTTTGCTATAACTATTGCTTTTTTTAGCAAAAAATTTCTTGTTGAAGTTGATCCTAAAATTGAAATGGTTGAGAGTCTATTATCTGGTGCTAATTGTGGGGCCTGTGGTTTTGCAGGGTGTTCTGCGTTTGCGGAAGCGTTAGTGAATGGTGAAGCTTCACTTTCAAGCTGTAGTGCAACATCTATGGAATCTAAAGAAGAAATAGCAAAGATATTAGGAAGTGCAGATGTGGGGGAAAAATCTATTGTTGTTGTTGCTTGTAGTGGTGGCAATTCATGTTTAGATAAATATGCATATCAAGGGTATGGTGACTGCTCAAGCGTTGAGCTGTTAGCTGGTGGAAGGAAGGCCTGTCCTGTAGGATGCATTGGAATGAGCAAGTGTATTGCAGAGTGTCCATACCATGCAATTGAACTAAAAGATGGCTGTGCTATAGTTGAACAAGAGTCTTGTACTCAATGCGGTCTTTGTATTTCAAATTGTCCGAAAAATTTAATTAAGAGATTGCCTGCAAATGCAAAATACTATATTGCTTGTAGTTCTCCTGATAAAGGTAAAGAAGTTCGCTCTTATTGTAAAAATGGGTGCATAGGATGTCAAATATGTGTTAAAAACTGCAAAGAAGGGGCTTTGAGTTTTGAAAATAATCTTCCAGTATTTGATTATGAAAAGTGTACTGCTTGCGGTGTTTGTTTTGAAAAATGTCCAGCTAAGTGCATAAAAAAAATAGACATATAATTTAAAATATTAAATTTTTTATTTTTAAACACATTTATTTCAACCCTAATATGCTATGCTAGATATGTAAATTATGAAAAATAAAAAGTTATTTGTATTGTTTTTGTTTTTAGTGTTATGCTTTTTAGTCGCATTGTCTTCTTGTACAAAAGGTGAAGAAAGGCCAATATATTTTAAAAACTATAATTCAACTCCTTTATATTCACAAACTGAGAAATTGTTATCATTACCTGAAAACTATGAGTTTAGTAGTTATGATGCAATTTCAGGATTATTTGAAATAAAAAGAAATATTTTGGCTGACAAAGGTGGCACAGATATTAGATATGGTTTATGTACAGAAAATAAAATTTTGATAGAGCCTTTATTTAGTGAAATAATAGACATTAGAAACAATCATGCAATTGTTGTTACAAAAGAGTATATTAATAATGAACTTAAAGAAAAAATTGGAATAATAAATATTAAAGAAAGTCCATTGGGGTTTGAGACTGGAGATTCATTCAGTGTGGAGTATGATAATCAAATTAACCAATACACTTTTTTGGATGATTCAAGATTAGTAGTTATTGGTGGTAAAAATCCTGTCTTTGATTTTAATAATAATATAGACTATAGTTTCGCTATTGTTTATGATTATTGTAGTTCTAATACTTTGTTAGAAATAGGAAGAATATCCGGTGTTTCAAGTGGAGCAAGCTTTAATTTTAATGATGGGTATATTAGTGCTGCTATGCCTGGGCAAGTTCGGTTTTATGATTTTTGTGATATTCAAAATGGTGAGTTTAAAGAAGTAAAAAAGCATGTTCCTTTTAGGGTCGCTGAAGTTGATCATAATTATGTCGAGGTTGTGCCATACTATTTAGGAAACTATGAATATATATTGGTTGGTATTAGAGCGGAAAGTACAACATTTGATGGCTTTGATATGGTAAGAACTGGTGCAGATGGCGAAGCAGAATATATTAAAATCCTTACTAGGGGATATAATGTTAAATCTAATAAAGAATTTGATGTTGGAAAGGTGTTAATCGTAGCTAATAGTTATTCGTCTGAATTAATTAATACTATAACCAAAGTTTATGAAGAATCTATTTCATTAGGCTATACTAAAGACTATGAGTTATATAAAAATGAATATTCTGAAGAAGACTTTTATAAATATGTTGCTGAGAAAATTTATGATTATCCATTGATAGAAACCCAAAAATTAGCGAAGGATGGACATTCTATCTTATACGAAGCATTTCTTACTGGCACGACGAAAGAAGGACAAAAAATTTATTCCACTTCATTTGTTATATATACTCCTGAGGGTAAAACGACACTAATTGAAAATGCATATTTGCCATTACTTTTTATCGATGGATATGGTGTTGAAAGAATAGACCCAAACTATTCATTATTTCCTGAAGATGCTAAGTTTTATAGTTATCATGATGGTGGAATTACTTCAATATTAAAAAGTGAAGACAAGATTGCTTATAGTCAATATTTGGTTCATGACAAGGTTTTAATTGTGGAAAAAAATGATTTAAGCAGCCAAACAAATGTTAATGTTATGCAAAAATTTGGTGCGATTGATGTTGAAACACAAAAGGTAATATTGGATTTTGAATATGATTTTATAACACCATTTTTTGGCGGACATTCTATTGCTGGAAAATACACGTATAGAACTTATGAGGAAAGTGAAGAAGAGTATATTTATAGTGTAGATTATTGGAGGGTAAGCAAAAACAAAGAGGGAAAAGCAACACTAAGCCCTATACATAATGTAGATGTGTATTCAGTTAATAATGGAACTTATACGACAAGAGTTTCTAAAAAATTTGGATTATACTCAAATGATGGTAAGCAATTATTTCCTGAAGAATTTGATGAAATAACAGTTTTAGATTTAACCTTAAAAGATGACCAAATGTTTGATAGTTATGTTTTTGGGAAGCAGGGTGAAGTTTGGACTTTATATAAATTAAAATAAAGGTTAAATTAATTATTGTGTAATATGTTTAAAATAGATTTAATAATGTTTAGGTGTATATGAAAACAAAAATTGGTGGTAAAGAATTAATTGAAGAAGCGGCTGAATTAATTCGAAAGGGAGAGGTTGTAGCTTTTCCTACAGAAACTGTTTATGGTCTTGGTGCAGATGCATTTAATGCAGAAGCAGTTGCTAAGATATTTAAAGCAAAAGGGCGCCCTGCAGACAATCCTTTAATTGTGCATTTGTTTTCAAAAGATCAATTAAATAAAGTAGCAAAAGACATCCCTGAAGAGGCATATATTTTAATAGATATATTTACTCCAGGGCCATTAACATTAATTTTAAACAAACATCCCGATATTCCTAGTATAACCACTTCTGGACTCAATACAGTAGGAATTAGATTTCCAAATAATGAGTTAGCTAGAATGTTGTTGTCTAAATCAAACACTCCAATTGCTGCACCTTCAGCAAATATTAGCGGCAGACTTAGTCCTACAACGGGGCAGGCAGTTTATGAAGATATGGATGGAAAAATACCAATGATTCTAGATGGCGGAAAAAGTCAAGTAGGAATAGAAAGTACTGTGTTAGATTTGACAAAAAAACCTTATACAATATTGAGACCTGGGGCCATATCTGCAAGTATGTTGGTACCATATTTGTTGGAGGTGAAAAATTTTAAAGGTGAAGTTAAGGTAGCTGCATCTCCAGGAATGAAATATCAGCATTATGCTCCAAAGTGTATTTGCGTTGGCGCAAAATTACAAGATAGAGCAATTATGCATTACAAAAAAATCGCAAATGATAAATGTAATAGACCTGTGATTATTGGAAATTTAAATTTTATTAAAGACTTGCCTGTTAATATTGAGACATTGTCATTAGGCGATAGTGTTGAAGAATGCATGAGTTCATTTTTTGATACTTTAAGGTATGCAGAAAAAAAATATAACTACATAATCTTGCAAAACTTTGGTGATTTTCCTGATTTTTTTTCATTAAATAATAGGATAGAAAAGGCAACTTCACACATCATAGTTTAATTGGATGTTATTTTGCAAACTAGGAATTTTATATTATTTGATACGAACATATATAATATGATATTGTTAAGTTAGAATGGAGGTGTTTACAATGAAAATAGGTGTGGGTTGTGATCATGGTGGATTTAATTTAAAGGATTCAGTTTTGAAAGCCATAAAAGACAGTAATGTTGAGTATATAGACTATGGAACAAATAGTTTAGATTCTGTGGATTATCCGGATTATGCAAGTTTAGTAGCTAAAGCAGTTTTGAATAAAGATGTAGATATGGGAGTATTGATTTGTGGGACAGGTATTGGCATATCCATCGCAGCAAATAAATATAATGGTATTAGGTGCGCCCATGTGACAGATGGTTTTAGTGCTCAAATGGCAAGAGAGCATAATAATGCAAATATTATGGCATTAGGTGGGAGAATTACATCAAGCGATGATGCTTATGCCTTTACAAAGATTTTTATACAAACAAATTTTGAAGGGGGAAGGCATCAAAAAAGACTGGATAAAATTAGCAATATTGAAACGGAACAAAGTAAATAGAAATTTGTCTATTTAGTTTAGTTTGTATGCTTGATTGACTTTAAATGCATATTAATAGACAATATTACAAGTTAGTAGTACGGATTTTGAGGTTTTTATGATCAAAGAGACATTAAATAAAATATTATCAGCTGAACAAGAAGCGACATATATAGTTGAGCAAGCTTTGGAAGAAGCAAAAAAAGTCAATTTAGAAGCCTTGGAAGAAGCAAAAAAAATTATTGATATTGGAAAAGAAGATATCGCATTGCAAAGGCAAAAATCTATAGAGGTTGCAAAAGTTGATGCCGAAAAAGAGAGAGAACATATCTTGAAAATTGGCAAAACAGCATCTGAGAAAATTAAAAAAGATACAAATACTCAAAAAGCAACAGAAAGCATAATTAATGCATTTTTAGAAAAATATAGTTAAAATTTTAGTGTAAGATGTTATGGCAATAAGTAGAATGAATAAAATAAGCCTTATTTTTCATAGAAATGAAAAAGGCAAGATATTTAAAAAATTAACTCAACTGGGTACAGTGGAGTTGGTTCAGTCTAAAAGCTATAATGAAACAATTAAAACAAATCAGACGGAATTAAAATCTAAAATTGAAGAAAAAATTCAAAAACTTGAATTTGCGTTTAGTTTTTTAAAATCTTTATCCAAAGATATAAACTTGGAAAACGCTAATGCCTATAAAAAACTAAAAAAAGAGAAGAAAAATAATAGTAAAAACCTGGAAATTAAAATTGATCTTGGAAAAATCAATAGAGTTTTTGATTATGAGTATTTAGAGTCTTATGTGGACAGCGAGTATGAGTTGTTTTCTGAAATTTCAAATTTAGAAGAAATAAGTTTGAAATTAGTAGAGCTTAAAAATCAAAAAGGAAGACTGGAACTAGAAAGGACAGCAATTAAAAAATATGAAGCATTAGATATTAAGTTTTCTGAAATAAAGAACACTAATCATGTGAAAATATCGGTTGGTTTGGTTGAGACTGATAATTTAAAAAATTTAGTTTTGCCTCAAAATGTGTTTTTAACAACTAAAATAATTGATAAACAATCTATAGTGGTCATTCTTTCATTAATAAGAGATATGGATGAACTCAATAAAAAGTTAATACAAGTTGGTTTTCAATCGTGTCCTTATAATGATGATGTGTTGCCAGCAGAAAAAATAAACAAGATAAATGAGGAGATTTTTGAGATTGAAGAGGAAATAAAGAGGATAAAAAAGGAAGCAATTAATGCTGTAGAAAATATATCTGCATACAAATTTTTGTATGACTTCTACACATTAGAGCTTGCAAAACAAGAAGCAATTGAAGAATCTTCTCTAACAAAACATACAATTATATTGGAGGGATGGGTTCCTCGCGATAAGGTTGAGATAACCAAAAATGAATTATCTAATGTTTCTACTAGCACACTTATTTTTATTGAAGAGCCTAAAGAAGGCGAGATTGTGCCTAGTTATTTTATTAATAACAAAATTGTAGAACCATTCTCAAAAAATATTACGGCAATGTATGGGGCTCCTGAGTATAATGGAATTGATCCCAACCCCTTTGTTGCATTTTTTTATATATTATTTTTTGGATTTATGTTAGGTGATGTAGGATATGGAGCAATACTAACTTTGGGATGTGCATTATTTTTGCTTATAAAAAAACCTGTTAAAGATTCAGGTAGTTTTATAAAAATGTTTATGTTATGTGGTTTTTCATGTATTATTTGGGGGGTAATTTTTGGCTCATATTTTGGTTTAGAAGAATCAGCTATGACTACAACTGCGTTTGGCAAAATGCTTTGGAGCATGAAAAAACTAGATTCACTTGGAGTTGGGAGTATAGTAATTTTTGCACTTGCACTTGTAATGGGAATAATCCAAATAGCAGTGGGGTTTGTTTTAAATGGTGTACAAAAAATTAAAGATGGAAAAGTTATTGATGGTATATTGAACGATTTTAGTTGGGTTGTTATTTTTTTGGGAGGTGGAATTTTTGCTTTATCTATTGTTGTTAAATCTTTTAATAATCTCCAAACAGTAAAAACAGTGGGCATTGTAGTAGCTCTTATTGGTTTGATAATGTTGCTTGCGGGTGGAGCTGTTGGCAAGAAAAAAATATTATCAATGTTTACAGGTGCATTTAGCAATTTGTATGGTTCTGTAAATGTTATAAGTGATGTGTTGTCATACTCAAGATTGTTTGGCTTAAGTTTAACAACAGGTGTTATTGCCTTGGTGTTTAATAGAATAGGTTTAATAGTCAAAAATATGGTTGGTGGTGGTGTTTTCGGTTTTATGATTGCTATAATAATATGGGTAGTAGGGCATGCTTTTAACATGGGAATAAATCTTCTAAGTGTTTATGTGCACAATTCAAGGCTACAATATGTAGAGTTTTTTGGTAAATTTTATAGTGGTGAAGGACATGCATTTGCTCCATTTGGTCATAAAACACGCTTCACATATTTAGATGAAAAGCTTACAATGACTAAAAAATCAAGGGTTAAAGTATAAAGATAAAAGTTACTATTGTTATATAATGAGATATAAATAAGATGAAAGCGAATTTTACTGCCTTAGGGCTAGTAAAGATATAAAAAAATAAAATGAATTTTGGAGGAAAATATGCAAATTGGAATTATTTTAGCATTCTTAGGAGCAGCGGCGGCAGCCGTGATGAGTTGTATTGGGAGTTCTATTGGTGTATCAATGGCCGGTAGAGCGGCATCTGGTGTGGTATCAGAAGACCCTGATAAGTTTATCAAATGCTTGGTTTTGCAACTTTTACCAGGTAGCCAAGGAATTTATGGTTTCATTATAGCTTTTTTAGTGCTAGCAAAGGTCAATGCCTTTGGAACACTTGCAGTTTTATCATCAACAGCTGGAGTTGGCATTTTTGCATCTTGTATACCTATGGCACTTGGAGGATTTCTTTCAGCTATATATCAAGGTAAAGTAGCAGTTGCAGGTATTGCATTAGTAGCAAAAAAACCTGAAGAGTATGTTAAAGGAATTTTATTTACAGCTATGGTTGAAACTTATGCCTTATTATCATTTATTATTTCATTCATTGCTGTATTTGTCGTTAACTGGACGGCTGTTCAATAATAGTTTCTATAAAATTAAAGCATTGTAGGGATTTTTCTAAATTTAGAAAGATTTATCATGTTAGAAATAATTTTAAATAAAGGAGTAATGATGTCAGATAAGCTCATAAATGTTATTTTAGATGATGCTCAAAAGATTGCAACGTCAACAAGAAATGAAGGAAGCGAAAAGGCTCAGGAGATTATTAATAGGGCATCTTTTGATGTTACTGTCTCGAAACAAAAAGCATATGAGGAAACAAATTTAATTCGAGAAGACATTTTAAAACAAGCAATAGTGGATGCAAATTTAGATGTTAAAAAGTTAATTTTAGCTACTAAACGTGGTATTTTAGATGTAGCATTTAATGATGCAATGAAAAAACTATTAAATTTGCCTAAACAAGAGTATTTAAAAATAATATCTTCATTGTTGAATAATTCTGAAGATGGTGATACGGTATTGATTAGCTTGAAAGATAAGAGTGTTATTACAAAAGATTTTATAGCAAATGAGTCAAAAAGACTTGGGAAAAAAATTGTGCTTTCAAATCAATATATCGACATATTAGGTGGTGTAATACTTTCAAATGAAAATTTTGATAAAAATTTTAGCTTTGAGGTGTTAATGCTCAATCTTAGAAATGAAATAGAAACTAATATTTCAAATCAAATTTTTAAAATGCAAGAGTAGGGCTATGAAAGATATATTATTTTCAAATGCAGTGGCTGTTTCAAAAATAGACAAGCTGTTAAGCGTAGAAAGACTATATAGAATTGCAGAGTCTTTAGATTTAGAATCTGCTGTGAAAATATTGCTAGAAAATAATTATGGTGGCGGAATTGTTTTAGAATCTTATTCCGATTTCGAAAAATTGTTACAAGCAGAAACAAATATTATAGACGTTTATGCTAAAGAAAATATTCCATTAAAAACAGGGATAGAGTGTTTTTTCTTGTTTTCTGATTATCACAATATTAAAGTGTTATTGAAAAGCTATTTTGAAAAGAAAGATTTTGGCTATTTATTAGATGATAGAGGAATTTATTCTACCGTTGAA
This sequence comes from Clostridiales bacterium, assembly GCA_012800525.1. GTDB lineage: Bacteria > Bacillota > Clostridia > Christensenellales > DTU072 > JAAZJD01. The sequence continues at coordinate 41,733 of JAAZJD010000038.1, read as the reverse complement.
TTAAAAGATAAAATTTGGTCAGACAAGCCATTAATAAATCCTTTTATTGATGATTTGATTGTAAAAATTAAAGGATCTTATGAGGAGATTACAGCAAGAGATATAGATGTGAAAATTGATATTGCTATGCTAGATGATATTCGTGATAGAATATCTAAGCCTTTTGTTTCAAAATATGTCAAAGAGTATTTTGAAAATTTCATTAATTATACAAATATTATTAATTTAGTTAGAGTAATTAAAGCGGGCGGAAATTATTTTTATTTTAAGTCTTTATTTATTAAAGGTGGCAAATATGACATCCATATCTTCGAGGAGATTTTTGAGGATAATTTGAAAGTTAAAAATATTTTATTAGAAACAGCATTTGAGGAATATAAAGACACTATCTTTGAAACTCCACTTGATGAGCTTGAGCGTTTAAAAGAGTATATGTTGATGAAAAATATATCTATTGATAAGAACGATCTTTTAACAGATGCGCCATCTTTAGCTTTTTACTTAGAAAAAATAAATGAGATAAATGTGCTTAGGTATATTTTAATTTGCTTAAAAAATAATGTTGATAAAGAACAAATTAGAAAAAGAATAAGGAGATTATATGACTAATAAAATAGCAGTAATTGGAGACAAGGATAGCGTATTAGTGTTTAGAGCTTTAGGAGTGGATGTGTTTGATGCAAGTTCATATTTTGAAACTTCTAATTTGTTAAAAAATATCGCAAATGATTATAGCATTATTTTGATAACAGATGATATTGCACAAGAAATTCAAGGTACAATCGAAAGATTTGTTGACAAGGCGTACCCTGCAATAATACCAATCCCATCTTCTAAAGGTAGCACAGGATTTGGTTTAAAGCAGCTTTCTATGTATGTAGAAAAGGCAGTAGGCATTGACATATTAAATATAAATAGGTAAGTTGGCAAGCTTGAAATATAGGGAGGAATCTATGGGAAGAATAATTAAGGTATCAGGACCATTAATTGTTGCAGAAGGAATGGCTGAAAGTAAAATGTATGATGTTGTTAGGGTTGGCAAGGATAGATTAATAGGTGAAATCATTGAACTTAGAGATGACAAAGCCTCCATTCAAGTTTACGAAGAAACAGCTGGGATAGGACCTGGAGATGAGGTTTTTTCAACAAATGAGCCTTTATCGGTTGAGTTAGGTCCAGGGCTTATTGGTTCGATATATGATGGTATACAGCGTCCTCTAGATGCATTGTTGAAAAAAAGTGGAGATAGAATTGAACGTGGAGTAAGCGTTAGAGCTTTAGATGATAAGAAAAAGTGGAACTTTGTCGCTACTGTGAAAGAAGGTGATAAGGTCACTGAAGGTGACGAGTTAGGTTTTGTTCAGGAAAACCCAATAGTTAGACATTCAATAATGGTACCAGTTGGATTTAGAGGTGTTGTCTCACAAATAGCAAACGGAAACTACACAATTGATGATGTTATTGCAAAAATTAAAACCGACAAAGAAGAAAAAAATATTACTATGGTTCAAAAATGTGCAGTAAGAAAAGGTAGGCCATATAAAGAAAAGCTTTCTCCGTATCAACCAATGATTACGGGACAAAGAGTGATAGATACTTTTTTCCCAATTGCTAAAGGTGGAGTTGCTGCAGTTCCAGGCCCTTTTGGAAGTGGGAAAACAGTTGTGCAGCATCAACTTGCAAAATGGGCAGATGCAGATATAATTGTATACGTTGGATGTGGTGAGCGTGGGAATGAAATGACGGATGTTTTAAATGAGTTTCCTAATCTTAAAGATCCAAGGACAGGGCAATCATTAATGCAAAGAACAGTATTGATAGCAAATACTTCTGATATGCCAGTTGCAGCAAGAGAAGCAAGTATTTACACAGGAATTACCATAGCTGAATACTTTAGAGATATGGGATATGGCGTTGCAATAATGGCAGATAGTACAAGTAGATGGGCTGAAGCTTTGCGTGAAATGAGTGGGAGACTTGAAGAAATGCCAGGTGAAGAGGGTTATCCAGCTTATTTGTCATCTAGGCTTGCTGAGTTTTATGAAAGAGCTGGTATGGCACGAGTTTTAGGAAGCAAGAATAAAGTAGGTTCAATTTCTGCAATTGGTGCAGTAAGTCCTCCAGGTGGTGATTTGTCAGAGCCTGTTTCTCAAGCAACATTACGTATAGTAAAAGTGTTTTGGGGATTATCCGCACAACTTGCATATAGTAGGCATTTCCCCGCTGTTGATTGGCTAATAAGTTATAGCTTGTATCAAGATAAATTAAAAGATTGGTATGGAGAATCTATATCTCCGGATTGGGTAAATTTAGTCATCAGGGCAATGAGTATACTTCAAGAAGAAGCCTCTTTAAATGAAATAGTTAGACTTGTAGGTGTTGATGCCTTATCAAGCAAAGATAGATTAACCATGGATACTGCAAAATCAATAAGAGAAGATTATTTGCATCAAAATGCTTTTCATGAGGTTGATACTTATGCTTCCTTAAATAAGCAATACAGAATGCTTAAGTTGATTATTTTAGCCAATGACCTTGGTAAAAAAGCCCTAGAAGATGGCATAGATATTAATGATATTTTATCTTTAAGTGTCAAGGAGAAAATTGGAAGAAGTAAATATATTGAAGAAAAAAATTTAGCTGAATTTGATAAGATTGAAGAAGAGTTCAAAGCTCAAATTTCAAGTTTGAATATATAGGTGAGAGTATGTTAAAAGAGTATAAGTCAATTAAAGAAGTTGTTGGACCTCTAATGCTAGTAGATGGTGTGAGTGGTGTAAAGTTTGATGAATTAGTTGAAATACATCAGCAAGATGGGAGCATTAGGCAAGGAAAAGTTCTAGAAATTGAGGGTGCTAAAGCCTTGGTGCAACTTTTTGAAGGTGCAGCTGGCATTAAAATTAGCACAAGTAAAGCTAGATTTCTTGGACATAGCCTAGAACTTGCTTGTTCGGAAGATATGTTAGGAAGAGTTTTTGATGGAATGGGAAATCCTATAGATGGCGGAGCAAAGATAATCCCTGAAAAGAAATATAACATCAATGGACAACCTATTAATCCAGCAGCTAGAGATTACCCAGATGAGTTTATACAAACTGGAATAAGTGCAATAGATGGCTTAAATACTTTAGTAAGAGGACAAAAATTACCTGTTTTTTCTGCATCAGGTTTACCGCATGCACAATTAGCAGCCCAAATTGCTAGGCAAGCTCGAGTTTTAGATGATAGCTCTAAGTTTGCTGTTGTATTTGCTGCTATTGGGATAACCTTTGAAGAAGCAGATTTTTTTATAAATGATTTTAAAAAAACAGGAGCGATTGACAGGTCAGTTGTGTTTGTAAATCTTGCAAATGATCCAGCTATTGAAAGAATAGCTACACCAAGAATGGCTTTAACTGCAGCAGAATATTTGGCTTTTGAGAAAGGCATGCATGTCCTTGTTATTATGACAGATATAACTAATTATGCTGAAGCACTTAGGGAAGTATCCGCTGCAAGGAAAGAAATTCCAGGAAGGAGGGGCTATCCAGGATATATGTATACTGATTTGGCTAGCATATATGAAAGAGCGGGAAGAATAAAAGGAAAAAAGGGATCTATAACTCAAATCCCAATATTAACTATGCCAGAAGATGATAAAACACATCCAATTCCAGATTTAACTGGTTACATCACAGAGGGACAAATTATTCTTTCTCGAGAATTGTATAAAAATGGCATTAATCCACCGATTGACGTTCTTCCTTCGTTATCAAGGCTTAAAGATAAGGGTATCGGTGAAAACAAAACAAGAAAAGATCATGCCGATACAATGAATCAGTTATTTGCAGCTTATGCAAGAGGAAAATCTTCTAAAGAACTTGCTGCAATACTAGGAGAGGCAGCTCTTACGGAAATTGATTTAAAATTTGCAAGATTTGCTGAAGAGTTTGAGTCAAAGTATATTGCTCAAGGATTCACTAATAATAGAACAATAATAGAAACTTTAGATTTAGGTTGGCGTTTATTGAGAATACTACCAAAATCTGAACTGAAACGTATTAGAGATAACTATTTAGATGAATATTATGATGCATAAAGCCAATGTATCAAATTATAGTAAATCAAATAAACACAAATGATTTAAAAGAAATATGGCAAGATTAAATGTAAATCCAACTAGAATGGAACTTCGTTCCTTGAAAAATCGTCTCGCAACTGCAAAAAGAGGTCATAAGTTATTAAAAGATAAAGCAGACGAGATGGTTCGTCAATTTATGTTGTTAATTCGGGACAATGAAAAAATTCGAAAAGAAGTCGAGTCATCAATTGAAAAAGGACTTCAATCATTTTTGATTGCTAGTGCAATAAATGGGCCTAAAATCATTGAAGAAGCTGTTTTAATCCCTTCTAGTAAAGTGGAAATAAATTGTTTAACACAAAACATTATGAGCGTAGAAGTTCCCAAGATTAATATAACTAAAAGCATAGAAAAAGATTTGTTGTCATATTCTTTTATTACTGTAAGTTCTGATCTCGATAAATCCATTTTATCAATGAATTTTCTTTTGCCTCAATTAATTAAGCTCGCAGAAATTGAAAAAACATGCAATATGCTAGCTAAGGAAATAGAGAGAAATAGAAGAAGGGTAAATGCACTTGAATATGTTTTGATTCCTGAGCTTGAAGAAACTATTAAGTATATTACTATGAAACTTGATGAAAGAGAGCGTGCAAATATCATAACCTTAATGAAGGTTAAAGAGATTATTGAAAAAGATGATGTTAAATAGAACTGTTTTCACTTTTTTGTTGTATAAAATGAGTTGCTAAAAAATCTCGTTATTTTTAGTTATCAAATTTGGTTTTATGATTGAATTTTAAAGTTCATTTACTTTGACAAACTTTTCGAGGGCTGACCTAAAAGTTGCACTTACTCTGAGAATTAACTGAGAAGTAACTTTTGTAAATCTAAAAATTTGCAATATTGACAAAGTAGAGTGTTTTTTGTTAGAATTTTTGTTATGAAAGAGAAAATAATCAAGCCATTTAAATTGTGTCCTGTATTGAAAGATTATATTTGGGGAGGCACAAAACTCAGTACAATTTGGGGTAAAGCTGACTTTCAAAAGAAAATTGCTGAAAGTTGGGAACTGTCTATGTATCCAGAAAGCGAATCCTCGTGCATTAATGGAAAATCGTTAAGAGATTTATATGATGATAATCCAGAACTATTTGGTGATAAAGTTTTAGATTATCAGTTTTTCCCCATGCTCATAAAAATGTTGGATGCAACATCCGATTTATCAATTCAAGTTCACCCTGATGACAGTTATGCTTTGCAAAGAGAAAATCAATATGGAAAGATAGAAACTTGGTATGTTTTAGATGCAGAGCCTGGGGCATATTTATTAGTTGGATTTAAAGAAGATACAACAAGAAAAGATTTTGAAGAAGCTGTTAAAAATGGTGTTGTTGCAAATTTACTGAATAAGATTGAGGTTAAAGCTGGGGATTACATCACTGTTTATCCTGGAACAGTTCATGCCGTTATGCAGGGAATAACACTTTATGAGATTCAGCAAAACAGTAATATAACTTATAGGATATATGATTATGATAGAAGGGATTCTAGTGGAAACAAGAGACCTTTGCATATAGAAAAGGCTGAAGAAATAATTAATTTTGAGGCAACTGAAGTTAATATAGTTGATGATTATGTTTTTGAAGGATTTGGTAAGTTTAGAAATATAGAAAAAACAGCATATTACTCGCTTGATGAGTATGTTTTGAAAGGAAAAATTAGCTTATTAAAATCAAAGTCGTTTATGGCTGTTACTGTAGTTGAAGGTGAGGTTTTGTTAGACAATGAGCAAAAGGCTGAGAAGGGCGATACATATTTTGTACCCGCAAATTATAGTGTGATATTAGAATCAAATGATGCTAAAATTTTAGTAGCTTACCTATAGAGCATGACATCGAAGTGTCAAATTTATCAAGAATTTTTTGTTTTAAAGTTGTATTTTAATAAAAAATGACTTCATATAATAAAAAAGAACATTTTGGAGGAAGTATGTATTATATTGGTTTGGATATTGGTGGTATGAGTATTAAAGGTGCTTTGTTTAGTAAAAATGGAGATATATTAGAAAGAGGAACTTTAAAAACTGTAACAAATCAAGATTATAAAATTTTCGTAGAGCGCTTAAGAGACCTTTGCTTGGATATGCTTAAAAGACAAAAATTAAATCAAAAAGACCTAATTGGTGTGGGAATGGCGATACCAGGATCGATTGATTCAAAAAGGGGGGTAATCACTTATGCTAATAATATTGCATTTAAAAATGTTCCCATTGTTAAAGAGTTTCAAAAGCATATAAATGTTCCAGTCAAAATCGGAAATGATGCAAATGTTGCTGTGCTAGGTGAAATGCATTTTGGAAGTGCAAAAAATTATAAGGATATAGTTTTTATAACTCTAGGGACTGGAATTGGTACTGGTATAATTAGTGGTGGAAAATTAATTTTAGGCAAAGCTGGAGCAGGTGGTGAAGGCGGGCATATGATAATTCGATTTAATGGTGAACCTTGTACTTGTGGAAGAAAGGGATGCTGGGAAAGTTATGGTTCTGCTACCGCATTAATTAGACAAACAAAGGAAGCTATCGACAAAAACCCAAACAGTATTTTAGCGCATATTGCCAATAAAGAAGGAACAGTAAATGGTAAAACTGCATTTGATGCAGAAAAGCAAGGAGACCTTGTAGGGGCAAAAGTAGTAAAGCGATATCTTAGATATGTTGGGGAGGGGTTAGTTAATTTAGTGAATATATTTCGTCCTGAAATTGTGCTTATAGGTGGTGGAATTTCAAATGAAGGAGATTCATTAATGCGTAGAATACAAGCATTTGTTAATAGGTATAGCTATGGCGCAGACAATAAAACAAGAGTTTTAGTAAAGAAGGCTGAGTTAATGAACGATGCTGGTATTTATGGATGTTTGGCTATGTTTTTAGAAAATTAATTTTCATGAAAAAACTTGATAGTATTTTACTTAATGTGGAAAATCCTGGCCGCTATATTGGCGGTGAATTTGGAATTTGTGATATTAAAAAAAAATATGATTTGACATTTTGTATAGCTTTTCCTGATGTTTATGAAATAGGGATGAGCAATTTGGGTATTAAGATTTTATACAATATTTTAAATAACAATCAACATATATTATGTGAAAGAGTTTTTGCTCCTTGGGTTGATATGGGAGCAATGTTAAGAGAAAACGATATTGAATTATTTTCGCTTGAAACTAGAAGAAGTTTAAGGGATTTTGATATTCTAGGATTTAGTATTCAGTATGAAATGGCATATACTAACATTTTATATATGTTGGAATTGTCCAATATACCATTTTATGCAAAAGAAAGAGACGAGAGTTTCCCTTTGTTAGTTGCAGGAGGCCCTTGTACTGCAAATCCTGAACCATTTGCTGAGTTTTTCGATATAATTTGTATTGGTGATGGGGAAGAAGTTAGTTTAAAAGTCGCAGATATAGTAAGAGAAAACAAAGGTAATAAGACAAAAATTTTAGAAGAATGCAAGAAAATAGAAGGTATTTATGTGCCTTCATTATGTGTTGTAAAAGAAGGTGTTTGTCAAGAAAAAGTGAAGAAATCTGTTGTTAAAAATTTAGATTTAGCGGAATTTCCTGCAAAAATGATTGTGCCTAATATAAAAATTGTACACGATAGACCTGTTGTAGAGTTGTTTAGAGGTTGTTATGCCGGTTGTAGATTTTGTCAGGCTTGTTTTTTTTATAGACCAATTAGAAATAGATCATTTCAAACAGTTTTAAAATTAATAGAAAACCTAATAAAAAGTAGTGGATATGAAGAAATTGGAATATCTAGTCTTTCTACGGGTGATTATTGTGAAATATCTGAATTGCTTTATGTGTTACCTAAGTTAGCTAAGCAGTTAAATATCAAAGTGCAAATACCAAGCTTAAGATTAGACTCGTATGATGCATCGCTTTTTAAGCTTGGAAGGTCGTCAAGTATTACTTTTGCTCCAGAGGCAGGTACTCAGCGTTTGCGAGATGTAATAAACAAAAATATTACAGATGAAGATATTGATATAACAATTAAAAATGCTATTTCAAATAAATGTAGAAGTTTTAAATTATATTTTATGATTGGACTCCCGACAGAAACTGATGCTGATTTAGATGGTATCGTGGAGATTTGCGAGAGAATCAACAGATTATATGTTGATTTAACTGGCAAGAAAAATATCAACATTACAATTTCGGTAGCTGTTTTTGTTCCTAAACCCGTTACACCTTTTCAGTGGGTAAAGCAAATAGGGCTAGATGAAATGACCTATAAGCAAAATTATTTATATCAAAAATTTAAAAAAATAAAGAATGTATCATATAATTGGCATGATTCTAAAACATCTTTTGTTGAAGCGGTCCTCGCAAGGGGAGATAGAAAATTAGCTAAATTGATTGAAAAAGCTTACAAAAAGGGAGCAAAGTTCGATTCTTGGGGGGATAAATTTGATATCAAATATTGGAATGATGCTGCAAAAGATATGGGCATTGATTTAGATATTTATGTTGCAGAACGAGATTTGGATGCGGTGTTGCCATGGAATTTTATTGATTTTGGAGTTTCACAAAAATATTTAAAAAATGAATATATTAAAGCTTTAAATGGATTAACTACAGAGGGATGTAAGTTTAATTGCAACCATTGTGGGGCAAATAAACTAGCAAAATGCTCTCAGCATATTAAATGTGAAGAGGATATGAGATGTTAACTGTAAAATATTCTAAATTAGAGCAAGCCAGGTTTCTTTCTCATCTAGATATGCAAACAATTTTGCAAAGAACTATAAAAAGAGCTGGATTTATGCCAATTTTTACACAAGGATTTAATCCTAGACCTATATTTAAAATGTCAAAACCATTGCCACTTGGGGTAGCATCCAAATGCGAATATTTCAGTGTTGATATACCCAATATAAGTAAAGAAGCATTTATAAAAGATTGTGCTGGGCAAACGCCAAAAGGAATAGAATTTTTAGATGTTTGGGTGACTGAAAGAGATCCTAAGGTATTTAATTTAGGCGCAGTCTCAGAGTATGAAATATTACTTAAAAATATAAAACAAGATAAGTTTAGTCTTGTTAAAAAAGCAATCAATGAAGGTTTTGTTGTTCGCAAAAAACAAAAAAGACAATATATTATTCAAGATGTATCAAATTTAATCGTTGATATTGGATATGTTAAAAATAAAATGATAGTTCGCTTACTGTCAACGGAAAGTTTAAATCTTAGAATTAATGATTTTTTAAGTGGAATAAATACATTGTTGTCTGCTGATCTTGAAATTAGTAATGTCGTAAAAACAAATCAATATATTGGTAAAGAAGATATATCTATAGATACATATTTATCAAAAATGGAGCTGAATTTAAAAAAATAACCTAAGTTTATGTAGCTATAGATACAATATAGGCTTATAGACGGTTTTTCGATGTTTATCATATGACATGCAAAGTTATTGCAAAACTAACCTTACAACGGCTTAATGCAATATCTTTTGTTAAAATGCTTTACTTATTTATTGTTAATATGTTAGTCTATAAAAGCCGCACAAGAAAGGTATTAAAAGTTGTAAAACTACCTTATTGGCGAGATCCTGATTATAGAGGAGGTAAATTATGTACGCAATCGTTGAAGTCGGCGGGAAGCAATATAAGGTCGAAAAAGATCAGCTTATCAAAGTTGAACTAATCAAAGCAGAAATAGGCGAAACTGTTGATTTAAAAGTTGTAATGATTTCTGACAATGGAAAAGTTTTCGTTGCAAATGATGTAAATAAATCAAAGGTTAAAGCCGAGGTTGTTTTTAATGGAAAAGGACCGAAGCTTAATATTTTCACATATAAGGCTAAGAAAAACATAAGAAAACGTCAAGGTCATAGACAACCATACACTCAACTTAAAATTGTTGAGATTAAAAAGTAACATGATTAATGTTTCAATTAAACAAAAAGACAAGTTGATATATTTGATTGAAGTAAAAGGTCATGCAAACTATGCAGAAGAAGGCTATGACATTATATGTGCATCAGTATCTTCTATAGTGCAAACAGCTGTGTTAGGTCTTGTTAAAGTTTTATTTGAAAAGATTGAATATACAGTAGAAGAAAGAGATGGGTATTTAAAGTGTAAGCTTGATAATCCTAATGAAAAAACGGAAATTATTTTACAAACAATGAAAGAAGGCTTAAAAGATATCGAATCTCAATTTCCTCAATATATGAAATTAATGGAGGCTTAAAATGTTTATTAAATTACAATTATTTGCTACAAAGAAAGGTGGCGGAAGTTCTAAAAATGGTCGTGATAGTCATGCCAAAAGGTTAGGAGCAAAGAGATCTGATGGTCAGTTTGTTCTTGCAGGTAATATTTTGGTTAGGCAAAGAGGCACAAAAATTCATCCTGGCAATAATGTAGGAAGAGGCAAAGATGATACTTTATTTGCTACTGTTGACGGAGTTGTAAAGTTTGAAAGAAAAGGAAAATTTAACAAACAAGTAAGTGTGTATGCCGTAAATTAGTAGCTTTTCATGGATTATAAAGTTTCTAATGATACGATTATTATTAATAATCTAGAAGATTTTTCACTTGACCACATTTTCGAATGTGGTCAAGTGTTTAGGTACCAAAAGTATATAGAAAGGTATGAAGTAATAGCAAAAGACAAATATTGTGTATTGTTTTTAGATAATGACTGTGTTATAATATCAACGGTAGATCCTGTGTACTTTGAAAATTATTTTGATTTGCAAAATGATTACAGTGTAATTAAAGAAAAATTATCAAAGTTTTCTTTCATGAATGAGTCAATAAATTTTGCAAGCGGTTTAAGAATATTGAGACAAGATGTGGAGGAAACTTTGTTATCTTTTATCATATCAGCAAACAATAATATTCCCCGCATCAAAAAAATTATTGAAATTCTTTGCAACAAAAAAGGAAAGGATTTTGGTCATTATAGAGCTTTTCCAACTGCTTATGAATTAAGGGATTGCACGGAAGATTTTTTTAGGCAAATTGGAACTGGCTACAGAGCTAGATATTTAGTAGAAACAATAAAAGAGTTAAATTCCGGATTTAATTTGGAAAGTTTGAAAGAATTGCCCACGGAGTTAGCTCGGAAAGAGTTGATGAAGCTAAAAGGTGTAGGAAGAAAAGTGGCAGATTGTATCTTATTGTTTGGTTATCATAAAACGGATAGTTTTCCTACTGATACTTGGATAGAAAAAGTATTTATGAATATGTTTGACAAAGAAGGATACACAGCTGATCAAAAATCAAAGTTTTTAAGTGAATATTTCGGTGATTTAAGCGGTTATGCACAACAATATCTCTTTTATCATGCGAGAGAAACATATAATAAAAATAAATTTTAGGAGGAGAAACTTTAATGAGTAAAGCAAAAATGATCATTCTAGCTGACTTAGGTGCTCTTAAGCTATCTTGTGAAGGATTCAAAGAAATTGTAAAAGGTTTAGAGGTCAAATTTGATGTAGTGGCATGTAAATTTTATGATTACGTAGCTAAACGTAATCGTGATTTTAATGAATATATTGCTGCAAACGGATATGATACTTCTTTGCCAAGTGCTAGTCGTCGTAGGAATAGACTTGATAGTAGGCAAATAATGGATGCAACAACAATTGCATATGATGGAACAATTCAAGCAGTTGGATTTATAACTGGCGAAGGAGACATTTTGCCTATTTTAAATCTTTTGAAATCGAAAGGAATTGACGTCTACGACATAAACATAGCAGAGGGGAAATGGCAATATGCATACAATGGTTTTTACCAAGTACCAATGAGTGCTTTAAGAAAAGGATATGCTGCTCCTCCTTCACGTGTTCAAAAAGCTAAAAAGGCAACAAAACCAGTAGAACCAAAGAAAGCTGAAGCCCCAAAACCATCAGTTAACAAATATATTGCTGATGCTCAAAGTATTTTAGCTGGGAACGAGTTTTTAAAGAAATAAGTATAAAATAAAAATAAACAACTAAAATATCGGTAAACTTACATATTATATGTAAGTTTACTTGAGTTTGTGTTAAACTTACTGAGAGTGTCAAAACTTTGGCACTCTTTGTTGTAGAATCATCAAATATTAAATAGATGGGTTTGTTGATTATACGTTTTATTGTATGTTCAAAATAATATAGAAAAATTTATTTGGAGATAAAATGAAAGTTGTAATTCAAAGAGTTAAAAATGTTAAGTTATATGTAGAGGGGGCTTTGGTGTCTAAGATAGCTGCTGGTCTTTGTGTATACCTTGGAATCGAAGAGGGTGACACAGAGACAAATGCACAATACTTAGCAAGAAAAGTTGCAAATTTAAGGATATTTGAGGATTGCCAAGGAAAAATGAATTATTCGGTACTGGATAGCGGTGGTGAAATAATGCTTGTTTCTCAATTTACACTTATTGGAAATTGCCAAAGAGGCAATAGGCCTGATTTTACAAAAGCAGAAAAACCAAAAGAGGCAAATGAAATGTATTTATATTTTGGTAAGATTTTAGAAGAATACGGCCTCAAAGTTTCTTATGGGTTGTTTGGGGCACACATGAAAATCGAACAAATAAACGATGGCCCTGTCACAATAATAATTGAAAAATAAATTTATATTGTAATAGTTGGAGAGAGCGAGATAATGAAATCACAAAACCAAATTAAGTTTTATAAAATATTTTTTATATTTACTTTGTTTGTTTTTTGTATATTATTACTTTTGAGTTGCTCTAATAAAAATTTTTTTGTTCGTTTTTATTTAATGGATTATTCTACTCCTTGGATGGTTAAAGAGGTAAAAGAGGGAAGTGTGATTGATATAATTCCTGAACCTGAAAATTCTGCTGGATATATTTTTGATGGTTGGTACTTAGATGAGGATATATGGAATGTACCATTTGATAGCTCTATTATCATAAAATCCAATTTGAATGTATATGGTAGATATACAAAAATTATTTCAAATTTGGCAGAATATAAAGTTACTTTTAAAATTGATGATCAAGAACAACATATCGAAAAGGTCTATGAAGGTAATGTGCCTCAAATATACATACCAACATTAGAAAATAAGGTGTTTGAGGGATGGTATTTAGATTCTAATTTTGCTCAAGAGTATGTTAGTAAGCCTGTTACTTCTAATATAGTATTATATGGAAAATGGTCTACCACTCAAACATTAAATGATCTTTTTAACTTTGATAGTGCGAATAATACAATTTTAGGTTTTAAGGCAGGTGTTAATACAGCTATTTCTCTTTTTATACCTTCTAAAATAAACGGTATATTAATAAAAAAAATTGGAGACAGTGCATTTGAAAATACTTCAATCATAAGTTTATTTATAGAAAATCAAATAGAAGAACTTGGGCAATATTCATTTTATAAATGCTTAAAACTATCTTCGGTTCAATTGCCTGAATCCCTTAAATTTATAGGAAAATCAGCTTTTGAAAATTGTTCTAAAATAGAAAATATACAGTTGCCATCTGGAATATCAAAAATTAGTGACTCTACATTTAAAGATTGCATTGATTTAAAAACAATTAATTTGACAAACAGTTTAAAAGAAATTGGGAATTTGGCATTTAAGTCAACAGCATTAGAAGACTTAGTAATTCCTGAATCCATTACTAAAATTGGAATAAATGCTTATTGGAGTTCAAAAATAAAAAATTTATATTTTCAAAAAAGCTTAGGTGAACTTCAGATTTGCAAGGAAGCATTCCGTGATTGCAAAGAATTAGAAGAAGTTTTTTTTGAGCAAAGTAACTTAATTTATTCTCAAATTATTATTGGTGAAGGTTGTTTTTATGAAAATACAAACTTGAAAAGAGTATCACTTTCTGAAAATATATGTAGAATAGAAAAAACAGCTTTTGCACATTGTAAATTGCTTAATAGTATAAAATTACCTAAAAATAACAGTGAATTTATAACGCTATTTGAAGATACATTTCTTGGATGTGAAAATTTGCTAGAAATTGAAGTTCCACAAACTATTACAGAAATTAAGCAAGGTGTTTTTGCTAGTTGTAAAAATTTAGGCGATATAAATCTTAGTGAGAATATTCAAAGAATAGGTAAAAATGCATTTTACAATTGTCTTAAATTAAAAGTAATTAACGCACATATGCTACAAGATTTACATACAATTGGGGAAAATGCTTTTGCAAAATGTAGATCATTAGAAAAGTTTTATTTGAGAGAATGTGTAACGCATATAGATGCTGGGGCTTTTAATGTGGGAGATTCATCAGTTCAATTTCAAGTTTTTGTGCAAGCTAATGCAAGACCTGATACATGGAATACTAATTGGATTACCCATGAAGAAAATAGGGTCTTTTACGGAAAGTCTGTGGATAATTATTTGAGTATATGATGAAAGCAGTGTTGACTTTTTGTGTGGCTTTAAACAATAAGGATGGGGGGGTAAATAAATGTATAAAAATAATATATTTGATAAAGTGTTAGAAGAAAAAAAAGAAAAAGATTTTTATTTAGCCTATAAAGATAATAATGGAGTTGATAAATATGGTATTGAAGTAGAAAGACTTATTTCTATACGTCCAAACTCACAACAACAAATTTATAATGATATTAAATATTACAACTTTATACATTTTGGGATGAATACCTATACTGGTAAGGAATGGGGAACGGGAAAAGAAAAGCCAACTCAATTTAAGTTAAAAACTTTTGATGCAGAGAGCATTGTGGAGATATTAAAAAAAAGCGGCAGTCAAGGAATTATCTTAACGGCTAAACATCACGATGGTTTTTGTTTGTGGCAAACCCAAACAACAAATCATAGCATAAAAAAATCTAAATATAAAAATGGCAAAGGGGATATAGTGAAAGAGTTGGCGGAGGCCTGCAAGAAAAAAAATATGCATTTTGGTATATATTTATCTCCATGGGATAGAAGTGCAAAAGAATATGGAACAAATAAATACAATATCTTATATTTAGAGCAATTACATGAGCTTACGACTCAATATGGCCCTATATTTGAAGTCTGGTTAGATGGGGCAAAAGATAAAAAAAGCGAAAATTTTGAATATGATTTTGAGGCATATTATAGTTTAATTCGAGAAAATCAACCTAATGCTGTCATTGCAATTATGGGTCCTGATGTTCGATGGATAGGCAATGAAAAAGGACAAGGTAGAAAAGATGAATGGTTAGTAGTGCCAGAACAGTTATCAAATTTTAGTAAATGCTTACAATCAAATAATATTATTGTGGAACCTTTAAATTTGACTTCTGAGGATTTAGGGAGTAGAGATGTTTTAAAGCATTATGATTCTCTTGTTTGGTATCCTTCAGAAATGGATGTAAGTATAAGAAAAGGTTGGTTTTATCATTGGTATCAAAAACCGAAAAATGTTTATGAACTAGAGCAAATTTACTATAATTCAGTTGGGAAAAATGCCTCTTTATTGTTAAATGTACCTTTAAATAAAAAAGGAAATATTGCAAAGGCGGATCAACGTGTGTTAGAAGCTTTTGGAAAATTAATTAATTGGGATGAAAAAAATGAAGTTGCATATGTAGCAAGCATAGGAAATACAATAAAAAGTCGAGAGATATTGAGTGAAATTATTTCATCGTTTGATAACAAAGGAGTCTCTTTTTTAGAAGGTGAATATTTGTTAAATCTAAAATTTAATGATGAAAAGAGTATACAGGAAATACATTTAAGAGAAGACATTTTAGAGGGTCAAAGGATTGAAAAGTTTAACGTTTACTTTAAATCAAAAGATAGTTGGTTATTGGTAGCAACATGTGGCAACATTGGATCACTTCGGATAGTGAGATTTTCGGAGAATTTACCTAAAACTAGTGAAATTAGGATAGCCATATTGCAGTCGCGATCAGATCCAGTTTTTAGGACCGTTAAGGTGTATGCTTACTGAGCATAAACCCTAATAAAATATATTTTTATAGAAAAATCATATTGTCACACTGTCCATATAATGTTACAATTCTAGTTAAGATATTAGGTGCTAGGAGGGAATCTAATGAAAATAAAAAAGGATATTTTTAAAAATTTTAAGTATAAAAGTCAAGTTAAAAATGGGATTTTAGCTTTTCAGCATATGTTTGCAATGTTAGGTGCAACTATTGTTGTACCTATAATTTCAAATATGAGCATTTCAATGGCTTTAATCGGTGCAGGTATCGGAACTATAATTTTTTATTTTGTAACACAAAAGAAAGTTCCTGTTTTTTTGGGAAGTTCTTTTGCTTTTTTGCCAGCTTTAATAGCTATCGTTGGTCCAACAGAGATGTATTCACCTGAATGGCAAGCGGCAATGTCAACTGCAGTGGTTGGTATTTTAGTGGCAGGATTGATATATGTTATCCTGTCATTTCTAATAAAATTTATAGGGGTTCAAAAAATAAGGAAGTTGTTTCCCGCAGAAGTAGTTGGTCCAGTTATTATACTTATAGGTATGATTTTAGTTCCAAAAATGTTTTATAACAACATAATAATACCAGGATATGGTGAGGCCGCATGGAAGCATTGGACAACAGCAATTATTACAGCATTAACAATAGTTGTGGTAAATGCTTTTGCACCGAAAAACAGCTTTTTAAAAGTTATACCTATTCTTTTTGGTTTTATTGTAGGTTATATTTATGCAGCAGCTATAGGACTTGTAAGTTATAAAGGTGTGTTTTCAAAAAATAATATAATCATTTTTCAAAATATTGGGAAAGAGCTTTCATTTTATAAAGGGTTTGGGTTAGCTAAAGGGAGTCAATATGCAAGTGCAATTTTAATGATAGCTCCTATGGCTATTGTAACGTTTATGGAGCATTTAGGTGATATATCGGCAAATAGCATAATTTGTGAAAAAGATTTTATGGTAGACCCTGGACTAAATAGAACGTTGTTAGGAGATGGGCTAGCAACGATGGCAAGTGGATTGATTGGTGGACCTCCAAATACAACGTATGGTGAAAATACCGCAGTTTTAGCAATAACCAAAAACTATAATCCTAAAAATCTTTTTTATGCTGCTTGTTTAGCTGTAGTGTTTGGGGTTTTCTCTGTTTTTGGGGCATTCTTAAGCACCATACCTGCTGCCGTAATTGGAGGGGCTTCAATAGTGCTTTTTGGCATGATTTCAGCATCTGGCTTAAGAGCTATGGTTGAAGCTAGAGTTGACTTTAATAACAGTCGTAATATGATAATTGTATCTATAATTCTTTCTTTGGGATTAGGTTTAAATTCTATGAGCATTGTTGGGGATGCATTGTCACAATATTCTGACAATCATAACCTTGCAAAAATGTTTAAGATGCAAATAGGAGATGTAGAAATTTCACCTTTAGCTATAGCGACATTAGTCGGAATTATATTGAATTTAGTAATGCCTAATAAAGAGGAAGAAAAAGCACAATATACATACATAAACTTGCAATCTGATGAAAACGAAACTAAGGATCCAGAAAATGCTTCTATCTTAGAAGACTGCAGTGTAGAATCAAGTAAGTCTAGTGACTTAGAAGAAGTTACTACATCATCAGAAGATGAAGCTTAACAAGATCAAAATGTAAAGGAGTAAAAATGCAAAAATTTGAAAATGTAACAATATTTAATCATCCTTTGATATCACACAAAATTGCATTATTAAGAGATAAGAATACAGATACAAAGCATTTTAGAGAGTTGGTTGAAGAAATTACAGCCTTGATGGCCTATGAAGCGTTAAAAGATGTTCCAACAAAGAAAATTGTCGTAGAGACTCCGCTTGAATCTTGCTCGCAAAATGTGGTTGTAGATGATAGCATTGCTATTGTACCAATATTAAGGGCAGGATTAGGCATGGTAAATGGGGTTCATATGTTATTTCCAACAGCCAAAGTAGGACATATAGGTATATATAGAGATGAAGAAAGTTTATTGCCTAATGAGTACTATTGTAAATTGCCTGAAAATATTAAAGACAAAATTTGTATTGTTTTAGATCCGATGTTAGCGACAGGTGGCAGTGCAAAAGCAACAATAGACATACTTAAGAAAAAATATGGCTGCAAAAAAATAAAATTGATGTCTATTATTGCCGCTCCAGAGGGAGTTGATGCAGTTGCTAAAGATCACAAAGATGTTAAAATTTTTGTTTCTGCACTTGATCGCCAACTTAATGAAAAGGGATATATTTTACCTGGACTGGGGGATGCAGGGGATAGGTTGTTTGGGACAAAATAATGATGTTGTTGTAGTCATAAACTGAGTTTAAAATATGCAATTTTGAGGTAGATATGGAAGATAAAAACTTATTAAAAAAGAAAATACGTAAATATGTTCTCTTGTATACTGCTTTTATTGTTTTAAGTTTTATTAGAGCAGTTTCAACTTATGTTTTTATTGTTCCAAATGCTTTTGCACCAGGAGGAATTGGTGGTATTGCTTCAGTAGTTTATAATATAGTGAAACAATATAATGTTTCTTTAGCTGAGAGTGTGTTTAACCCCGCAGTAGTAGTTTTTGTGTTAAATATACCATTGCTAATCATATCTTTTTTTAAATTAAACAAACGTTTTACTTTTAATACTGCTTTTTGTGTATTGCTTTATTCAGGGTTTATGGGACTCTTTTCATTGATTAAATTCCCTGTGTTTGAAGGAGCAATTGATAGCGGAATTGTTATTATTGCGGCACTCGTTGGTGGTATTTTGGCTGGTGTTTCGTTAGGATTTTTGTTGATGATCAATTCATCTCTTGGAGGAACAGACATTATTGCCAAATTAGGATATAAAAGAAATCCTAACATAAATGTTAATTGGCAAATTTTTGTATTTGACAGTATTATTGTATTGTTTTCTGGAATTATTGGTATCATAAATATAGAGGGCAAAAATGCAAATGAAATATTTTTAGCTGTATCTTTGCCAATATTTTATTCATTTATTACACTTTATATAACTTCAAAAGTTGCTGATATTATTACTAATGGACTTGAATCAAGTTATGTTTTTAACATAATAACTTCTAAAGCTGAAGAAATTGGGAAAGCTGTAGTTGCAGAATTAAAAAGAGGTGGAACAATTTTAGATGGTAAGGGTATATACACACAATACAATAGAATGATCTTAATTTGTGTTGTTAAAAAGAGACAAGCTTCTCAGTTAAAGAAAATTGTTGCAACAATAGACCCTGAGGCTTTTATGTATATAAATAAAGCCAGCGAAGTTTCTGGTTTTGGTTTTAGATCCCAAGCTCAAATGTTTGATGAAGGCAGAGATTTTGAATTAAAACATGAAAGAAATGAAACTAGCATCAAGAATGATAAATATACTTAAAATATTTTATAGAAATCATATATAAAGGGGAGAAAAAATGTCGAATTTACTTTTTAAAGGGTATGTTGTTAATGAGTCAACTTTTGTTTTAAATGCAACCATTGCTCAAAACAAACAGCAATACGTAATTAATCCTAAATTGGAATTTAATATAAATATGAACAATGATATTTTAAAAGTTTTAGTAAATGTCAAAATATCTAATTCCTTAGAAGCACCAACACCTTTTGATATAAGCTTAAAATCACTTGCAGAATTTAAGATAAAAAATATGGCAGATCTAGACACTTTGAGAATCGAAGCATGTGAAATATTTTATCCCTTTTTAAGAAGTATGATTGCCAACATAACAGTAAATGCAAATATGAATCCATATTTTTTACCTTATATTGATTTTAAAAAGCCAGTTGAAGCTAAAAAGGATAGTATGATTGACAATATAGTAATTAGGCCAATCGACGATAATATATAAAAAGTGAAATTACAAAAAACAGGAGCTACAAAATGTAGCTCCTGTTGTATTATTAGGTTAATTATTTGCGTGTTTTGAGATTCTTTTTTAGTTTATTTAACTCAGCTTTAAGCTCTTTAGGTAGAGTATCACCGAAAGTTTTGTTGAAATACGCCTCAATTTCATCAGCTTCTTTTGTCCAAACTTCTTTATCACAGTCAAGAATTGTTTTTAATTCATCAACAGTAAAATCTTCTAATCCTTCAAGATTAATATCTTCAGGGTTAGGCATATAGCCAATAGGGGTTTCAACTGCGCCTACTGTTCCTTCACAGCGACGTAGTATCCAGTCAAGAACTCGCATATTGTCTCCAAATCCTGGCCAAATAAATTTGCCATTATCATCAGTTCTAAACCAGTTGACGTGGAAAATTTTTGGTCTATTTTCTACTTTTATTTTCTTGCCCATATCAAGCCAATGTTGGAAATAATCTGCCATATTATATCCGCAAAATGGTAACATTGCCATGGGATCTCTTCGTGTTACACCAACTGCACCTGCAGCAGCCGCTGTTGTTTCAGAAGCCATGGTAACACCCATAAATACTCCGTGCTTCCAATCTCTTGCCTCATATACAAGAGGAGCAGATTTTGCTCTACGTCCACCAAATAACATCGCAGTAATTGGAACTCCTTTTGGATTTTCAAATTCACTAGAAATTACAGGACAATTCTTAGCAGGGGCTGTAAACCTGCTGTTTGGGTTAGCTCCCTTAATTGGTTTGCCATCTTTATCTGTCATGCCAGGAGACCATTTATTTCCAAGCCAGTCGTAAACATTCTTTGGAGGATTTTTATCTAGTCCTTCCCACCATACAGTTTTATTTTTTTGATTGTAAACAACGTTTGTGAAAATAGTATTGGTTTTTGTTGAATGAAGAGCATTGGGGTTAGATTTTTCATTTGTACCAGGTGCAACTCCAAAAAAGCCATTTTCTGGATTTATTGCATACAATTTTCCACCTTTACCTTTCCTTATCCATGCGATGTCATCACCAACAGTCCAAACTTTGTATCCTTTGTCAGAATATGCCTTTGGTGGGACTAACATTGCCAAGTTTGTTTTCCCACACGCAGAAGGGAAAGCACCCGTTATATATTTAACTTCACCATTGGGCTTTTCTACTCCTAGAATTAACATATGTTCAGCCATCCAACCTTCTTTCCAGCCTTGATATGAGGCGATTCTTAGGGCAAAACACTTTTTGCCAAGTAAAACATTGCCGCCGTAACCACTGTTTAGAGAGTAAATAAGATTATCTTGTGGGAAATGACAAATATAGCGATTTTCAAGCTCTAATTTTACTTTACTATGGATACCTTTTACAAACTCACCTGTTTTTTCAATTTTTTTAAGAACTTTTGTGTGTACTCTTGTCATTATCATCATATTTAGTACAACATAAATGCTATCTGTAAGTTCGATTCCATATTTTGCAAAAGGTGACCCAATTTTACACATAGAATATGGAATAACATACATCGTTCTACCTTTCATAGCTCCTTTAGCAATACTGTCAAGCATTTTATAAGCCTCTTTTGGTTCTTTCCAGTGATTAGATGGACCGGCTTCTTCTTTCGTATCAGTACATATAAATGTTCTATCTTCTACACGAGCCACATCATTTGGTGCAGTTCTATGATAT
Organism: Clostridiales bacterium; assembly: GCA_012800525.1. Taxonomy (GTDB): domain Bacteria; phylum Bacillota; class Clostridia; order Christensenellales; family DTU072; genus JAAZJD01. The sequence continues at coordinate 20,165 of JAAZJD010000038.1, read as the reverse complement.
AAGCATCCAGGTAAAAGTTTATTATTCAATTTGATGATTTCTCCAGTGCTTGCTGCTTCATTAATTAATTGCCTTGCTTGTTTTTTGCTTCCATCAATAAGTACAATATCATCTGGCTGCATAATTTTTGCATATTTTTCTATAAAATCTTTAATTTCTTTGTTATCAGTAAAAGTAATGTTCATCGGTTTCCTCCTAAAAATTATTATTTAGATTATAGCACCTTAATCACATCTAAGACAATATAATTTGATGGATAAAGTAGGGGTTTTATATTGAAATGAGCTCATTAAGTTGACTAAAGCTAGCTAAATACATATAATGACTTAAAAGATTCAAGAGATAGGAGAAATTTATGAAAAAACCATTTGTATCACTAGAAAAAATAAAAGAAATAGCAAAAACATATCCAACTCCATTTCACATATACGACCAAAAAGGAATAGTCAATAATATGAACGAGTTGTTAGATGCATTTAGTTGGAATAAGGGCTTTAAAGAATATTTTGCCGTAAAAGCAACACCTAGTCCAGAAATTATTAAATTATTAAAAAAGGGAGGGTGTGGAGTAGATTGTTCTTCATATACTGAATTGCTAATGGCTGAAAAACTTGGTTTTTCAGGAGATGAAATAATGTTTTCATCCAACGAAACTGAAGCTAAAGAATATATTTTGGCAAGAAAACTAAATGTAATAATAAACTTGGATGATATTACTCACATAGAATATTTAGAAGAGCATGCTGGCATTCCAAAAAAAATTAGCCTTAGATATAATCCGGGTGGGGAATTTAAAATAGGCACATCCATAATGGGCAATCCCGCTGAAGCAAAATATGGACTTACAACTGAACAAATGTATGAGGCAGTAAAGATTTTGATGAAAAAAGGTGTAAAAGAGTTCGGTGTACATGCATTTTTAGCAAGTAACACTATCGGAAATGAATACTATCCAGCTTTATCAAAAGTGCTTTTTAATAGAATTGTAGATATCAAAAAACAAACTGGAGCAAATTTTGTATTTGTAAATTTAAGTGGAGGCATTGGTGTGCCATATAGACCTGAAGATCCAAAAGCAGACATATATAAAATTTCTAATGGAGTAAAAAAGGCATATGATGAAATTTTAATTCCAGCAGGTATGGAGAATATAAAAATATTCACTGAACTGGGGAGGTATATGTTAGCTCCCTATGGTGGACTTGTTACACAAGTTATTCATTTTAAACATACCCACAAAGAGTATGTTGGAGTTGATGCATGTGCAGCACATTTGATGCGTCCTGCAATTTATGGAGCATATCATCATATTTCGGTTTTAGGAAAAGAAGACATGGAGCCTAATTATAAATGTGATGTAGTTGGCTCTCTTTGTGAAAACAGTGATAAGTTTGCAATAGATAGAGTTATTCCTAAAGTAGATAGAGGTGATTATTTGTTCATTCATGATGCTGGTGCACATGGACATGCAATGGGGTACAACTATAACGGAAAACTAAGAAGTGCTGAAATACTACTAAATGAAGATGGTTCATATAGGTTGATACGAAGAGCAGAAATACCAAAAGATTATTTTGCAACACTAGATATTCTTCCCGAGTTTCAAGATTAATAATACTAAAGTTAACCAAAAACCTCTGCAAAAATGCAGAGGTTTTTGATTGTAGATAAAATTTTGTGTAAAAAATTAAAGCAACTTGAATGTTTGCAAATAAAATGTTATATAATTTAAATATCTCTAGATATGCAGGGTAGCATTTTTATGATTATTAAAAATGATAAAAGGGGTAACAATACAGTTATTTTTAGCAAATGGATTTATTTGTCATTTGTTGTTTCTCTATTAATTTTATTTACTATTCTTCTTGTTTCTTGTAATAAAAAAGTAGATAAACCTTTGTTTAAAATTTTGGATGTTAATTTTGTAAGTAGCATAGATGAGGATATGGTGCAAAAAGGCATTAATGGAGAGACGTTATATCTAGCTGAGCATAGTGAAACACAAAAACCAGAGATACTTTATATGCATATAAATTTGGATAATCCTAAAGCTGCTCCTATTGATTATGTAACAGTGAATAATACAAAATATATTAACCAAGATGAATCGATAGATAAAACGAATACATTTTCAGTAAACTCATATTACAGCCAAATAATTGTAAAACTATCAGCGTTAACCAGTAATGTAAAACAAATAACATTAAATGGAATTGGCTATCGTTTGCCTAATGAGAGAGTAGATTATAAAACTCAATTAAATATGAATGTCACATACAATCCTGAATTTGTAGTAACTTGTGATTTAACTGAAATTTCAAACTCTGAAGAACACACTGCTGGGGTAAATATAATATATGATGGTGATGGCAATGTTGTGAAAAAAACAAAAGAACTGAGTGTAAGGTATTTAGGGCGTTTTATACTTCCGTATAACAATTTAGAACTCATTTTGTCAGAAAGATATCATGGCGGAAGGTGTCCATTAGGTAAAGGTTTTGTTGGTTGGTACACAGTAGAAGAAGAGCCAAAACTTGTCAATCCAAATGATACAATTTTTTATTCATATGTCAAAAATATTGAAATTAAACCTAAATTTATCGATAGATATTTGTATGAAGACTGTGAATATGAGGGAGAACAAGGGGTAGCAATTAAAGGGGTAAATATAGAGCCGGTTATGTACAAAAATAATCCAATATTAAAAAATGAACTAAAAAATGAGTATATACCCGATGAATATCAAAATAAACCAATTTTAGGAATTTCGCCTAGAGCTTTTTCATCATATAAAGCTGGTGATTTTGAAATACATCTTGGAAATAATATTAGATATATTGGAGAAAATGCATTTGAAGGTGTAAAGAAATTAAAAATAGATTTAAATGCTGTTGAGGAAATAAAGGATGCGGCATTTAAAAATTGTGGAGAAATTACCTTAATTAATAAAGAATTTCCAAAAACATTATGGAAAATAGGCAAGGAAGCATTTTATGGGACAACTCCAGTGGAGTATGTTGTAAAAAATATTGATGAGTTAAGCTCGACGACTGCACGCCTACTTAAGGGCGTATTTATACCTAATACAGTAACATATATAGGGGATAGCGCATTTGAGACAAGTGAAATTGTCAGTTTGTATTTTGAACATGGTCTTAGCCTAGATAGAGCTAATTTTGGAAAAAGTTCTTTTGCGAACTGCCGAGAGTTAAAAACATTCGCAATGAATGTTTTAAGACCTGTGGATCCCTCACCGCTTTTAAAAATTAATGAAATTGAGCCTACAACGATTACAATAATTCCTGAAAAGACCTTTTACAATAGTGTATCAATGAAATGTGATATAGGTTCGACCTTTGTAAATAATGGTGTTAATGGTTATGTCTATTTAGCAGAAGGAATTGAAGATATAGAAAAAGAGGCTTTTGCTATTTCTAATCTTTCTGCCTCAGAAAACAATTTTAAATATTTAGCTTTCCCTAGTTCTTTAAAGTATTTACGCTCCAGTGCTTTTAGTAATGTTAAGTTATCAAATATAGCTTTTCCCTCCAATAGCAATTTGATAAGAGTGGAAGACAATGTTTTTAATAACTCGATAGTGGAAGAAGTCGTTTTCCCCAAACTTAATTATTTTGGAAAAAATGTTTTTATAAACAACCCTAAGCTAGAAGCGATATTTATTGATAGTACAGATATGCCATTTGAGTTTGGTCCTCAAAAATCTAGTTTAAGAGATTTAGGATTTATGAATGCATATTTTAAATTTTTTGTTCCCGATGACAAGTTTCAGAATTTTAAAGATATTAATGCAGAAGCCCCTGATGTTCAAAAAAGAATTCTTTCTAGTAAATATGTTCATGAAAGGAATGAAACGTATAAGGATGTTCTTTATAGATATAAAATTGCATATGAAGATATAAACCCAGGAGTAAATGATGATATTAGAATAACTAATATTTGGGGTAACATTCCATACGAAACTACTATTCCTGAAATAATATACTATAATGATGATGGCATTACAGTGCATAAAATTGTAAAGGAATTGGGTCCATATTGCTTCTTAAAGCCAGTAAGTAAAGTAACCCTTCCTGAAGCTGTTACAAAAATTGGAGATTTTGCATTTCACGATAATAGTAGCTTATATTGGGTCAATATTTTAAATGAAAATAGTGGTACTAATTTAGAAACGATAGGGCAATATGCTTTTACAGGAACCGCAATTACAAATTTTGCAAGCAATTCTAATTTGAAATTTATTGGTGCAAATTGTTTCGTTAGGTGCAATGATTTAAAAACGGTAAAGTTAATTAAAGGCACAAGTATAGATATAAGAGTTGCAGCTTTTAATTCATGTGGAGTTGAAAAAGTTTATATAGGTAACAACGATGTCATAAAAACTTTAGGAGCTAGTGCTTTTTCTAATTGCAAAAATTTAAAATATGCTTATATTGAATTTTCAGATGTAAATAAAATTTCGAAAGAGTTGTTTGGTCTTCCTCTTGCAGTGTATGTATTTAAATCAGCTCATCAAGATCTTGAAGTTTGCTTTTTTTCACAAGCCATAGCAAGTAATATGTTAGCGGGATATGACTATTTTGAAGAAAATAAAATATATTATACAAATTGGAAAGAAAATGGAATGCCGGATGAGGAAAATAAGATATTAGTTTATCCGCTAGGTTAAAAGTGAAAGATAATGTTTAAAGTAATGTAAAAACCCCTTGTGATTTGCAAGGGGTTTTGCTTTTAATACATACCTGGATCTTGTGGCATTGGGGGTAGTCCAGTGCCAGGGGGTTGAGGTAAATCAGCAACTAAGCATTCTGTTGTTAGTAAAGATGCAGCGATGCTTGCGGCATTTTGCAGTGCTGTTCTAGTAACTTTTGTTGGATCAATGATGCCAGCTTTGACCATATCAACATAAGTATCATTTAATGCATCATAACCAAAGGTATTAGATTTTTGTGATTTAATGGTATTGATTACAACACCTCCATCTACTCCACTATTTGTGGCAATTTGTCTCATTGGTGATTCTAATGCCTTGATAACTGCATTGGCGCCTGTTTTATAATCGCCTTCATAGCTTTCAGTAGCTTTTTTTACTTTTTCTAAAATCGTTAGTAGAGCTACACCGCCTCCAGGAACAGTGCCTTCCTCAACAGCTGCTTTTGTTGCGGCTAAAGCATCTTCAATTCTATGTTTCTTTTCTTGCATTTCAATTTCTGTTGCGGCACCAACATTAATCACCGCTACTCCACCTGCAAGTTTTGCTAGTCTTTCTTGAAGCTTTTCTTTATCATATGATGATGTTGTGTTTTTAATTTGTTCTTTGATTCCAGCAATTCTAGATTCAATATCTGTTTGTTTCCCTGCACCACCAATGATTGTGGTGTTATCTTTATCAACAGTTACAAGCTTTGCTCTACCAAGCATATTAAGAGTAGCATCTTTAACTTCTAATCCAATGTCTTCACTAATCACTTGTCCATTAGTAAGTACTGCAATATCTTCAAGCATTTCTTTTCTTCTTCCACCAAATCCAGGAGCTTTAACAGCTACACAATTAAATACTCCTTTTAGTTTGTTCAATACTAAAGTTGCAGTAACTTCTTGTTCAAAATCATCTGCTATTATAACTAATTTAAGTCCATTTTTAACGACTTGTTCAATTATAGGTAAAAGCTCTTGAATTGTTGATATTTTCCTATCTGTAATTAATATAGCTGGCGAATCAAATTCAGCAATCATTTTAGATAAATTAGTTGCCATATAGCCACTAACATATCCTCTGTCAAATTGCATGCCTTCTACTACATCAAGAGTGGTAGAAAGGGATTGTCCTTCTTGAACACTGATGACGCCATCCTTGCCAACCTTTTCCATTGCTTCTGATACTAATACTCCAATTTCTGGGTCATCTGCAGAAATTGCCGCCACTGAAGCAATGTCATTTTTATCTACTACTGGTTTTGAAATGTTTTTTAGTTCTTCAACAGCCACTGCAGCAGTATCTAATATTCCTTTTCTTAATAACATAGGGTTAGCTCCTGCTGTGACATTTTTAATACCCTCACTAACAATTGCTTGTACTAAAACAGCAGCCGTTGTTGTTCCGTCACCAGCTACTTCATTTGTTTTTACGCTTACCTCTTTAGCAATTTGGGCACCCATGTTTTCAAACGCATCTTCAAGTTCTATATCTCTAGCAATTGTTACGCCGTCATTGGTAATTAGGGGAGAGCCAAAGGGTTTTTCTAAAACAACATTTCGTCCACGGGGTCCTAATGTTAGTTTAACTGTGTCTGCAAGTTTATCGACGCCAACTTTTAGCGCTTTTCTTGCTTCTTCACCATAAATAATTTGTTTTGCCATATCAAATCCTCCTTAAGTTAGTCTTCTATTATTGCAAGAATATCTGATTGTTTGATTATCACATAATCTTTTCCATCTAATTTAAAATCAGATCCTGCATATTTACTATATAAAATTTTGTTCCCTGGCTTTACCACCATTTTAATTTCTTTACCATCAACTAAACCACCATCTCCAATTGCAATAATTTGGGCAATTTGGGATTTTTCTTGATTTGCACTTGGTAAAATTAGTCCAAATGGTGTTGTTTCACTACTTTCAATATGTTGAACTACAATTCTATCAAATAAAGGTCTAATTTTCATTGCATTAACTTCCTCCTAAAATTTAGTTTAGCAGTCTAGGTGCTAGAGTGCTAAAAGCATTATAACACAATCAATTTTCTGTTGCAACATAATTTACACTCTTGAATCTAGTGCATAAAACCATCAAATATAATTAATACATGCGAATTTAATGGTGCTGTTGATGATTTAAGGCTTGAATACAACAAAATATTTTTGTATCATTATTATGATAATACAAGCAAATTAATTTTTACAACTAAACAAGGTGAATATATGGATAAATGGGATGATAGATTTATGAAGATGGCTTATTTTGTTAGCACTTGGTCCTCTTGTTATAAAAAGGATAGACAAGTTGGCGCAATAATAACTAGAGACAAAAGAATTTTAACTACTGGGTATAATGGTGCAGGAAGTGGTATAGAAAGTTGCAAAGAAAAGGGATATTGTCTTAGAACCAAATTAGGCATCCCTTCGGGCACTTGTCATGAAACTTGTTATGCAATACATGCTGAACAAAATGCGATTATCCAAGCGGCAAAAATGGGAACTAGTGTTGAAGGTGCAACTTTGTATTGTACACATCAGCCATGTAGTATATGTGCAAAAATGATAATAAATAGTGGAATTAAAAGAGTTGTTTTTGATCAAGGTTATCCAGATGATTTTAGTATGCAAATGTTTGCAGAAGCTGGGCTTGAGATAGTTAAATTTGATACTTTAAAGTAGAAAAATAATACGTATCTTCAGATACATATTTTTGCTTGTAGAGCAAAAATTCAATCATCTTGAAGATTGAGATAAGCAAGTTTGGTTGATATTTTTGAGTTTATAGCTAATCAAAGAATTGTTTTAGTTTATATGGTCTAATATGTGGTAGATTGCAAAATTGATTCTATTTTGATGTCTAAATTGGCAGTTTCAAAATATGTAGCTATAGATACAGAATATTTTAGTTTTTCCTTTTGTAATATATTCTATGTCATGCATTTTTAATTTGTATTGCATTAGTGTACAATAAAACTTAATAATTTGTGTTCCTATTTTTGGAAGCAGTGATTTGTTTTCACGTTTTAGAGTATGTTTTCAACCGCATAATATAGTACAGCACGGTGTTTTAGCAAAATTTATGAAAAAATGGAATAGCTATTGTTAATTTTTTGTGAAAATGCTAGTTTAAGCTATTTGTTTGAGTAATTTACATATATAATATATTAAAGCTTTGTTGACATGCAATTTAACAATATAGTATGTTATATAAGTAAAGGAGATTTTTAAATGCAACAACAGGCGACCAAACATAAAACCATTACTATAATTGTGTTGTTATTCATTTTCTTCGTTCTAGGAATTTTTTCGCTTTCAAATAATTTTATTCAAGTGAGAGGTTATTGTGCAGAGGCATATACGAGTAATATTGGTGGTCGCAAGGAATTATATGCCACAGAAATCAATTTATCTAATGCAATAAATCCTACTGGCGGTACTGACAAAGACGGTGTCGATTTTTTAATTGCCGATGATAGCACCGAGTATTCTTTTTCTCAAAATAACATAACGTTTAAAGGTGGATATATAATAGCTAGCATTCCCATTACAATAGATGGTGATGCTGGAATATATAGTGCTATGCGTTCTCCATATATGAAAGCAGAGGTTAAGTTCAATGGTAGAGTTAAGGCATTAAATCTTGGGGCAGGAGACACGCATCATTATAGAGCTTACGTAGCTTATGCAAGCAATAAATTTGGTTCTCCTGATTCCTTTGGTGATGGATTAAATTCAATTGAAAATGAAATAGAGCTTATTTCAGCAAGAGAAGGAATAGATGACTTAAATTATGCAAGGGAAATATATTTAGGCGGAACTTATGATTTTGTAGCGAGTCTTGGAGACAGTTCAGGAGTGTGTTTACGTAATGATGTTAATTATTCTGTTGAAGATATGTTTTCATTGAAAAATCCTACAGAAGTTCCCCCTAAAGATAAGCCACATTTAATACTGGTAATCAAGACAGAAAATGCGGACATGAAATTGGAGGTATCTCAATTAAAACTTACTGTTGAAGTCTCTTTTTCTTCAGATTATTATTTATCAATATCTGATGATACACAAATAGAAATAACTGGAGTTAATAGAGAAACAGTACGCCTTATGCCAATGATGAGCGGAGTTGTTAATGTAGGTGGAACTTTATTTAATAATATTCCGATGAATAAAGTTTACATCAAAAGTGGCGATTTTATTGAGATTAAGTATGGAATTGACATAGGTTCATCAAAATATCCAATAAATACTTTTCATAATGATTTTAAGATTTTTAGCAAAATTTTTAATTCACCACACACTACAAGCGATGTTCTTTGGCGTCGCTTTGTCAAGCATGCAGATTTATCAAATGAACAAAACGGAGCATTGATACAGGAATCAATAGGTGTAGATGATAGTGGAATTTATGGAATTATTAAATTTAAAGTTGCCAGCGCTGGAATTTTAGGTGCTTCTTATGAGGCTCCCGTTCAAAATAAATTGCATATTATACCTAGATTGTTTCAGGCAAGAAAAGATGGCAAAATTTCATATTTTAATTACAATAATACAGTTGATTTTGAAACCTTCATTAGTGACTCATCAAACACTGTGTGGTCACTAAATATTGATAATTCTAATCCCAACAAACCTGTAATAGATGCTTCATCCGAATTTGGTATCACAATTGAAAATAAAGGCTGGTATACAAAGAACAATAGCGTTCCAATTAATCTCACGGCATCGAGTTATAATCCAGAAGCTTTGTTAAGTGAAGATTATGGTTTAGGGGGAGAGGGATTAAAATTAGACAGCCTAGAAAGACTGTATGCCGTGGCATTGCCAAGTAATATTTCAAGCATTTCCGTCAATGCTATTGATTTTGGTTCTTCAAGTCCAAATTATTTAGGATATCAAGTTACTTTGCTTGGGGCACTTAAGAGCAAAGATGATGACATAAATAAACTGCAAAAGGAGTTTGTGGGTGGTGAGATAAACACACTAGTATTGATGACTGTTGATAGAGCAGGAAATGTTTCTTCTCCACAAGTTTATTCGCTTAGTCAAGGTAATGCTGTTCGAGTGGATGCAGAAGCTAAGCAGATAAAACTTTCGATGTTTGTCGCAAATGAGATGTATCAAGCTAGTCAATATCCTAATTTTGGTATTGGATATTTTTATATAAACAATCCCTCTCTATATAGTGGTGATATTTTAAAGGATCAGTTGCCAACTTCAGGAAGTGGTGTCCAATCAGGCTATGCCGCTTCGTTTAAAAGAGATTCTGAGGTTGTAATAAGATTTTCGATGAACGAAGAACAGGCAAGTCAATATACTCTCGTTAGATATAATAATGCCAACAATTCTCCAGGTATAACCACTGACAAGGCTGTTGGAAGAGAGGTTATAACAGCTGGGGCTAAAAAAATAATTCATTATGATATGATATACAAAATTTTAGATAATGATTGGAATACTCATAATGGCTTAGAAATTAATTTGCATTTCGGTGAGCTAATTAACATAAGACATAATCAAACGAAGTATACTTTTAAACTAGGTTATAGTGATGTAGGTATAGCTCAAGATATTAATAACGATTTTGATGCTTTTTCAAAAATTAATGGTTTGCAAATATCACCAAAACCTGAAATGGAAACAGAGTATTTTGATACTATCAAGTACAATATAAAAGTATATAAGGAAGGAGCTTCCGGTATTCCAGAAGAATTTCAAGGTTTGCCTGGACGTTATGCAGTTGTTACATTGGATACAGATGTGTCACATCCTATAGAAATTATGACAACTTCACTTATTCCTATGAGCAAAAAAGGATATACGTTAATGTTGCCATATGATGGAGATACATTAAAATTGACAACACTAGAAAATGCTACTAAATCTCCAGATTCTACTGTGCAGTTTGATTTATATAACATAACCTCAGTTGATATAGATAAACCTAAGGTAGAGCCATTTATTGATGCTGGTCAATACGGTTATAGAGTTTCTGTAAAAGTTGGAGAAAATTCTAGATATTACGGAAGCAATATAGGTAGCTATAAGATAGAAAAAGCTTTTGCACAGTTGAGTCAGTTGCAACAAATGGGGGTATTATATTTTGGTGATTCAGTAGGTGTTTTTGGTGATATGTTTAAATATCCTTTAGAGGACGATCCCAATAATGAAATTGATGGTAAGTTAAAGCTTCAAAGTAAAAACAGTTCAGGTCAATTTATTTCTCATGATGATGCAATAAATATCAATGGTACTTTTTATCATGCATCTTATATAAGAGGATTATATGGCATATACACTGTCTTGTCTCCGAATTATACTGGTGAGTATGGTGATGATTTTTCTTTACCATCAAGTAGTGAAAATTATCAAATAAGAATAGAATATCAACCTATTGATTTATCGTCTTTGGACAAAGAAACAATACAAAATAATTTTAGTTTTTTCCAATATTATTATGATGAAGTAGAAGAAGAGGGGCAAATTGAATATGTTATAAGGCCTGGAACATTACACTCAGGTAATTATAACAAAATAGAAGTAAGTATTAGTGTTAGAGTGTTACCTAAACAAGCAACGGTTTTTGTTGCAGGCGGCGCACAAAGTGATATTATTGAAAGAACATATAATGGTGAATCTCAGGAGATATTTTTTGCAGCTGAAGATGATAATGGGCCTTTGATAATCTTAAATGATGATATCACCAATCCAGTTGAAAGAAAAAAAGGTGTGGTTTTCAAAGTTCTTTATAGAGCAATAGGAGGTGCCTGGTCAAATACAGTACCTGTAAATGCAGGGACCTATGAGGTTGAAGTAAGTATTGATAGTACAAAGTGTAATTATACAAGTTCACCTTTATCGGTGATTATGAATATCAACAAAAAGCAACTAAATGTAGAAGTTGATGAAGAAGCCACGGAAAATGACTATACAAATGTAACTAAAAAAGATGAAATTTTTGAGTTTGATAGTTTGATTGGAATAACTGGTATATATGAAATAGACTATATGTATATGTATTTGAATAGGCCTTTGTTGAATTCTATACATCCTGACATTGAAGTTGTTGAAGGATCCGATGACCATATAGAATATATAGAAAATTATTTGTTTTCAATATATTCTGAAAAAGAATCTGAATGGATTTATGTTGATTTCGTTAATAGTATATATAACTTTTTGGATGTTGGTGAATATGTATTTAAGGTTTCTATTGATAGTTTAAATTACATAGGAACTGAACATATAAAAGTTAGAGTAACTCCACCAGTAGGTGCGGTTATTACAGAGCCGTCTATTTCTTTACTAGAAAATTATGAAACATATGCTTTAGATGGTTATCATTTGGGAAAAACGGGACACTTAGAGTATGGGCAAATTTTAAATGAAAGCTTGCATATTTTGGATATTACTAGTGCAAGACCATTAATATTTAGACCAGCGGTAGGTGCAGATATTCTAGTTGATGGCAGATTTTATTTTGAAACTGAAGAAGAGTATTATGATAGACAAGTAATAGAGGAAAGGGAGTATAGCCCTGTGAATCAAGGAAAACTTATACTTCCTGTCATTTATGAAGGGGATAATCCACGCTCACATAAAGTAAGATTAATTTGGGAAGCAGGGGTATATGAAAATGATATATTCGTTAAGAATAATAACTACGAAATTTATCATCAAGAAATTGATATAAATGTCGTGAGGGCTCTACTTAGTTTTGAAAATGTTAATTTAACTTCTTTTGAGTATGGAAATGAATTTAATTCTTCTAGTATTGAAGGCCAAATTCAAAGTAATGGTTTTTCTTTAACTCCATCTATGTATTCGTTATCGTTAGTAAATAATACTCTAGAAGGAAGTATATTGAATGGTGGCAATCACTCAATTGCTTATAATTTTAAGTTTAACAAAGACCATGCAGACTATGATAAATTAAAAAAATGTTACTATTTTTACGGAGAAGCAAACATTCCATTAACAGTTACACCAAAAGAGGTAACGTTTAATTTTAACTATAAAGAAGGGGAAGAATATAAAACTCTTCTATTTAATCTTAAAGAGGGGGACTTGAGTGATGGTTCTCCTGCAAATAGTGGTGAGGATACAAAAGGTTTAATTTATTATTATTCACATGAAAACAACGAAAGTGATAAGTTAACGGTTAATGTTGGAGGTGACCCGATACCAAATATTCGTTTAAATTATATGTATTTTAGGGCTAGAGGCGAAAATGAAGAACCAAACACTGAATTAGGAGAATTTATCGATCAAAATTACCCAGATTTTATTCGAATTCCGAAGATTGGTAGAAATACAAAGCCAGGGATATACATAGTTATTATATCTGTTTCTAATCTTGAAAGTAATTATGTAGGCAGCATTCAAAAACCTTGTTATGTAATTAGGCCAGAACTCCATTTAAACCAAAGTTTGCCTGATTTAGAATTTGGGTATATGTTAGCGGATTTGAATCATTTGTTGGAAAATATAACATTAAATAATGGAAATCAAAGCAATATGCTATATTTTTCAGGCAATTTAAATTTTGTTGAAAATAGTCAGGTTGGCATTATCATAGAAGAAGGGGTTGAACAAATACGTATAGGTGAAAGAGAATATCTTGTTAACTTCACACCAATTGGAGATAATGGCATTTATCAATATTTTAAACCATTTGAAAAAAGCTTGATTTTCAATGTTACTAAAAGAAATGTTGCTTTTGAATATGATACGGATTCTTTTACTTACACTTACAATGGAGAGGAGCAAAAACCTATAATTAATATAAAGCATCCTATTTCTAATGAATATATTCCACAGGAAAGATTAAATGTTATTTTAAACATTCAGTATTTAAGTGCTAATGGCCCTGTATTGTCAATTATCGAATCTGGTAACTATATTTTAAAAGTAAAGATTAGAGAAGATATTTCAGATGAATATACAACGGTTTTGCAAGGGCAAGACACTAAAAATATAGTTGTAAATAAGGCAAAAATCAATTTTTCAAATAGTGATATAGAGCAAACATATACAGGTATGCCTCAATCTCCTATACCAGTATACAATTCTGATTTTACTAACATTGAAAGTGTTGCTAATGAATTTAGATATAACAAAACTTTTGTTAATTATGCAGGCAATGTGGTTGAGCCTACTAGAGTTGGGAAATACTCGATGAGCATTTCAGTAGTACATAGAAATTTTGAAGGCTCTCAAAATTTAACCTTCTATATTGTTCCAAGTATAGTAGGTTTTTCTGATTTAACTCAAGTATATGCAAATCCAAATAGCAGCGACACACTTGTAGATGTGGGAGTAATTTTTGAAAGAGTAATTATTGATGGCATAGACTCACCTCATCAATCGGTGGCATACTCAGTAGAATATAAGTATCAAGCTGAAACGGTTTGGACTGCATTAAAGCCTAACGGTGATGCTGGGATTTACAAAGTGAGAGTAAATTTTAATCAAGATGGATATATTAGAGCTATAACAACAGATTTAATGGGTGAAGAATTAGAACTTATAGTAGAAGCACAAGAAATTGATTTTTCAAATTATAACATTGAAACTCAATTAAGGACATTTTATTATAATGGTGGAGCCATTTCTGCTAGATTTTTATTAGGAGAATTTTCTTCAGTCGCATCTTATGAATATAAAAAGATCGATGAAAGTACCGTATATTATATTGATGGTGTACCATATGATGAATCTGACAGATCTTACAAAGAACTTCAAGGGTATGAAAGCTCTGCAATAAATGCTGGGATATATTACACTAGGATTTCTGTTGCAGGCTCAGGAAATTATACAGGAACATACTACACATTTATTACAATACAAAAAGCAAATCTAACTGTTACCGTTGCTCCAACTTTAAATATTGGCGTTAGTTCTATTGCTTATGGATCAGAAATGTCTTATGTCAACTCATCAATAAATCAAAATTCTGCAGAAATAAAATGGCAAAAGCACGGAAGCTCAGCTCCAGCAGAACTTATGCAACACGGAATTGGTGAATGGAAGGTATATCAAAATATTAGCAATTATGGTGTAGGCGATTATAGATTAGATGTTACTTATGAATTAAATGCTGATTTTTCTGCTAATTTTAACAATCCGTTATCAAAATTGAATTTAAAAATTACAAAAAGAGATATATCACAATCATTATATTTTATTGAAGAATCATTAACACAATCATATCAAGCAAAAGAGCTAAGGGTTCAGGCTCAAGTAAATAGAACGTTAGAAGAGATTTCAGGCGCTAGTCCTGCCAATATTTCCGGTGATTATCCTGAGATAAAATTGACAATTTTTTACAAAAAACTTGGTGGAGAGTTTTCTCAAGCATTTCCTAAGGATGTTGGGAAATATGATGTAAAAGTTAGAATAGATGATTTTAACTATGCTGGTGAGAAGATTTCTGCAACACAGTTTACCATAAGCAAGGCTCTTCCTAAAATTGTAGTAATTCCTAACTTGCAAGATAAAAATCTTGGAGATGTGCTTTCAGAATCTGACAACAGCATTATATCAGGAGGCAAAGCAATCATAGAAGGTACTCAGACACAAATATCTGGTACATTTTCTATACATGAAAATGAATATGGTAGACAGTTTACAGCGGCTAATAAAAATTTTATTGTTTTGCGTTTTGTTCCAAGTGAAACACAATATTATTTTGATACAACTGTACAAGCCTCTATTTGGATTGTTGGAAATACTATAACAAGTGTAGATATTACTGTTGCACACATTAATGGTGAAAATGCAATTTATGGAGAAAGTTTAAATTGCTTTGAAATTACAGGTACCGCTCAAGGCGGAGGAATAGATAAATCTGGCACTTTTTCATGGGTTAACTCAAATATTGTTCCAAATGTTGGAGAGGAAGTTGATTTCCAATTTATCCCAACGGACACTACTTTTAACATATATTATGGAAAGGTTACAGTTCCTTTAAACCTAGGGACAATGATTTATGATGCAAACAAATCATATTTAAGAGTTCATAAAAATCAAACTATTTTAGAAGCAATTAATAACAAACAATATCATATTCAACTTGCAGACAGTAAAAATTATTCAATCATTACTCAGTATGATGTTACATATATAGTTAATAGTGCATCAGAGGAGGATTTAGCTAGAGTTGTTTCTACTTCTGATATTGCTTTACCGTTTGTTACATGTGGATTAAAAATAGAAAATACTAATTATGAATTAATGAATATAACAATAACGTCTTGGGCAATGGTTAAAATTGCTGCTAACAACATTACATTAAGTCAATCTAGTAAAAGTTATGATGGGCTTCCAATAAATATTAAGCAACATCTAAATATAAATAATACAAGTTATCAAATATCTAGCGAGCATATTATAATTTCTAAAATATTGAATTCCTCTAATCAAGAAGTAGAGGCATCTGCAACTATTGCACCCGATAGATATCGATTTTATATATCAGTAGATGAGCGTAACTATGCTAATGATGGCCAACTATTAGGGCAAGGTAAATACTATGGCGAAGCTGTTGTTGAATTTATTATTAATAAACGTGATATCACTGATGATATTGTAATAGTAAATAATCAAATAAGCTTTATTGATACCCATTTGCATGTCAAGTTTATGGTTGACGATGCAATTATTCCCAATGAAGTTTTAGATGTAAAATATTATAGACTTAATAATGATGTTTTACTGGGAGGTTCTCAGCCTAGGGCATTAGGTACTTATTATGTAAAAATAAAAGTCTTACAAACTCATCCATTTTATTATTCGATAGATCGAAGGTTTGATTATATAGTTGAAAAAGCTAACTTAAATATTACATTTGATAAACCTGAATATCAAATAACCTTTGGGCAACACTATAGTATATTACCAAGTTTTTATTATATGCGTGGAAATATTCAAGTTCCAGTTTCACTGATTGAAAATCAAGGGTATGTATTATCTTATAATGACAAAGATAACGCAAACCAAAGTGTGGACCGGCCACAAAATGCAGGTAATTATAGGGTGACTGTAACAGTTGTAGGGATAGAGGGATATAAAGGTAGCGCCAATGTTGATTTAAAAATAAATAAGGCAAAAACACATATTGAAACAACTCCATTTTCTCCGCAAAAAACAATTAAATATGGAGATTCTTTGTTACATGATGTTATTTTAGAAGGCGGGCGTGCTGTTGAAACAATAGGGCAAACATTAATTGAAGGTGTATTCTTTTTGTCAGATCCAATTGTAGGTGAAAGGCCTAATGCTGGTGAATATAATGAGGTTAGGGTAGTATTTCAGCCAATATCTCCCAATTTTGATATTTCTTATTCATATATGAGTATCAAGGTTGAACAAAGAGAAATCGATTTTAAATTCAGTAATTTATCTGTTTTTTATACTGCTGAGGCAATGTGGCCAAGTTTTTCAACTGTTCTTAATGAGCAAATTGAAACTATTATTACGGCTGAAACTTTAGGAGGGGTAGCCGTTGAATATCCACGAAATGTGGGTGTTTATAAAATAACTGTTAGATCAAATCACAGAAATTATATAGGTGAAACAAGTACACAGTTTACAATTAATGCTGGGAAAATATATTGTGCCGAAAATCCTCAAACTACAAATATAAGTTATGGGGATAAGCTTCAAGCTAGTTCAATTTCAGGTGGTGTATTTAAAAATGAAAACAACATCATGCTAGGGGCTATACTAGGGACAATTCAGTATAAATATCCAAATATACCAATGATCTTGGGAGTAGGATTATATGAAAGCGAATATATTTTTATTCCAAATGATGCAAATTATGAACAATATGAAGGTAAAACTAATGTTAGAGTTGTTAAGAAATTATTGAGTTTTGTTGTTGAAAATACCACATTTATTTATGGAGATTTAATTACAGCTCCAACGTTTAGTTTTTTTGAAGGAGAAGATGCTTTAGTAAGCAATGTGGCATTTGAAGAAGAATTGAATACTGGCATAATTAGAAATGTCGGAACATATGGCAGCTATGTAGCTACCATAGAAGATGATAATTATTGTGGTGAAGTAGAATATTATATTAATATTTTGAAAAGAACTGTTTCATTAGATTATTATATTGTTGATAATCTAGATTCAAAACTTGTCAATGAATATCAAACTCAATATGGTCAAACATTAAATAAGTTAATAAAGGTTAATCAATCCTCTCTTGCTTTATTTGATATGGATAAAGTTGATTTAATTTCAGAAGGCATTGAAGTGGAGTATGGAAAACCTAATTCATCTTCAAGGTTTATAAATGCACCAACTAATGTCGGTGAATATTTAATATATCCTAAAATGGACAACTTATCAAATTATACATTGAAAGCAATGGAGAGTATTAGATTTAATATAGTGAAAGCAACAGTTAACATTAGTTTTGAAAATTCTTCTTTAACTAACAATGTTTATGGAAGTACAATCTTACCACCCAATATAATAACATCACCAGTTTCGGCTAACGTGAAAGTGAAAATAACATTTCCTGGTTCTGGTCAAGCTATGCCACAATCTGCTGGTACACATGCGGTAAAAGCAGAAATTATAGATGAAAATTATCATCCCATACAAATTAATAGTTTGTTTGTTATAAAAAGAAAGGCTTTAGCTATAACTAATATAATTGCTTATGATAAAGCATATGATGGCTTAAGTGATATTAGAATTTCAGGTGAGCTAGAGGGGATTGAAGGCAATGATGAGGTAAAGCTTTCGATGCAAGCGATGACTGTTGACGGAAGGTTTAATGTTGGGGTACATAAAATAGCAGTTCGGAAGATGTCAATTAGTGGTTTAGCTGCTTCAAATTATTATGTGAATATGCCTTCAGTAGATAATTTAGAAGTTAAAATTAAGAAAGAAATTATACATGATTATAATTCAGAATCTTATGCGAGAAATTTAGAGGGATTTGATCCTAATGTTAGTGTTGAGTTTTTAGACATAGAAGATACGGCTAACAAAACAAGCGCATTAACTAAACTCATTGGACAAACTGCCGTTGTTAAGCGTATAGTAGTTATGAAAAATGGAATTGAAACAACTGTTGATGCTCCTGTAAAATTTTATATTAAGCTACCTAAAGAGATGCTTGCATCTAAAAATTTAAAAGTAGAATTCAAAGGAAATCTTGCGGGACAAAGTATTCAAGCTGAAAGAGAAGATGATTACTTAACTTTCCATGCAAATAGTTCAGGTGAAATTTTAATATATTCAAATGAATTTCCTTATTGGGTGATTGTCATTGCTGGTGCAGTGTTAATGTTAATAGTTGGAATAATAGCTATATTAATTGCATATCCTTTGAAAAAGAGAAAGAAGGTGTCCTCAGAAGTACAAAGAGCTTATGGATTTGGTGTTGACGAAGAAGAGGCTCAAATAAGGGCAGAAAAACGAGTCGAAAGAGCAGAAATAAATAAAAAACGGAATTGGCGTAAATAAAAACCAGTCTATTAAAAAGATTTATGAATGAAGGGGTGACTGTTTTTAATAAGCAGAAAAAGAATAAATATTTTATTATTATTTGTGTTTTGTTGTTGTTTTTTCTTTTCTTTATTACAAATAAAAATTTAAATTGTTTTAGTATAAATGCATATGCAAACACTGGTCAGCCTTTTAATTACAAAATAAAATCTCCCAAAGGTGATTATTTTACAGTAAAAGATGGCATAGAATATATTTTTGAAATAGAAAATATATCAAGTGCGCCTTTGATAGAAATTTATTTTATACCAGAAGATGCTATAAAGTTTAAAAATTATGCAATTGCAAGTCAAGAAAGTCCAATAGAATTAAATTCTTATATTGAGGAAGATATAAATAGGGGCTCTAAACTTAAATATGAAAATGAAAAGTGGATATTTTCTTTGGTTTTTAAAAGCAATGGGACATTTTATGCTAATGTCTTATATGATGATAGGCAAGAAGAAATTATTGCTTACATTGAAAAAATAGATATTGATGCACCGACTATAACGAGTATTAATGAAATTGATTTTGATATCACTCCATATGGAAGAATATATAAGGTTCCTTTTTCGGATGAATCAAAATCAATTTCAGGTGGTAAAAGTGGAATAAAAACGGTTGATATTATAAAAGATAAAGAATCTACTTCTTCAAAGTTTGACAGTGAGTTATATGTGTTATTAACCGATATTAAACCCTTAGATTCGTTTGATAGTTATTTAAACTTAATAGAGATATATGACAACCATTTTAATTTTGTAGATTCACTATCTGCAACTCTAGAGGATGGTTATTATAAATTTAATATTGCAGAACCAGCAAGGTATTATTTAAGGGTTGAAGACAATGCAGGTAATGTAAATTATTATTTTTTCTTAAATCATAGTGAGAAAACTAAAGATTTTAGATATTATGTGGATATGTATATAGGGACGATTC
>JAAZJD010000037.1 GCA_012800525.1 Clostridiales bacterium | reverse complement strand
TTTGCGTGTTTTTTATTTTTAGTGTTGTATATTAGGCTGCTAATGGAAGGTTTTTGTTGTAATTTTCAACAAGTTGTTTGCAGATATGGAAGATGTCAGTGTTATCAAGGGGAGTTCTGCGGGGAATTTCTTCACAGCCAGGTCCAATTGCAAAAAATGGTACATCTGCACTTGTGTGGTGTTTAGATTTAAACCAGTTTTGAGTTTCCATGTTTTCGATGGTAGCTTTTTCAACATTAGGAATTTTTAAATCTCCAGTTTCATGGTCTGCAGTAACCATCATAAAAGTTTCACGATTTTCGCTTGCATATGTAGTTAATTTGGCCACAGCCTTATCAAAATCTGATAATTCTTTTATCATCTCTACAATCTCATTAGAGTGGCTATATGTATCAATTTTTGCACCTTCAACTAGCAATATAAAGCCATTATCATTTTCTAGTGCTCTTCTAGCATAGTCTACTATTTCAGCAAGGCTGCTTTCGCCATGTTCTGCCATTTCTTCTTCAAGAATTGCAAATATTTTCTTTTTGTTGGTAATGGCTTCCTTAATATCTTTAATGGTTTTACAGTATTTTCTATCTGTAGTATTAATTTGGTCTGCATAGGGATCATATAGCTTTGTTCCCATGCCAACAATAACATCTATATCTGATTCTATTTGTTGTTTGATTATTTCATCATACATATTTCTATTTTTTACATGAGATGAAAAAGCAGCGATAGTAGCATCACATGCATCTTTTGTTGTTACAAACCCAACTTTTTTGCCTTTTTTCTTTGCTATTTCAAAAATATTTTCATATGTTTGTTTACCGTGCATCCCAATTTCGCCATTTTGAACTTTATATCCAGTAGCTATAGCAGTTGCAGCGGCTGCACTATCAGTTGGCAATATAGATAAAGACCTAGTGCGTACTTTGCCATGAATATCAAGTGCTTCCATGTTAAGAGATGGCAGTTTTTTATATATTTTTGCTGCCTCAATATGATTAAAGCCCATGCCGTCTCCAATCATTAGGATTATATTTTTAGCTTCAGCATTTTCAACAATCGGATCAGAGCCATATTGATAATAAAAGCCTGCCCAAGTTCCTAGAGATACAATAGTGGTAACAATGAGTATTATGCTTGTTATTATAATTATTCTTTTATGTTTTTTTGTAAGTGTTTTTTTCTTTTTAATTGGTTCGTCCATAATAATCCTTATAAAATTTTAAATGCTTTTCATAATACATACATTATAAGAAATAATCAAAAAAGTATCAATGATAATTAAAGGCAAGAATAGGTTTATCCTAGTATGTGTCAAAAAGGAATAAAGAAAATTCTTTAAAAATATTGGCCTTAGATGTTTCTAGGTTTGTTAATTTTGAAAGACCAAAGATTGTTTTTAATAGAGAAGATTTGGTAAAGCTAAGGAGTTGATAATCATTTAAATTGACAATTGGTTGCACAGATAAAACGTGCCCTTTTTTCACTTTGATAGAAAACAATTCACCCTCGCATTCTATGTTAAAATAGCCCGAGATTATGTCATTAAATGGTAGGTAATATAGAGACTTTGATATTGACAATATCTTGCCCATGGTGTACTTGTAGCTTTGTGATGAAAAATCGATAAAGATTTTATTATTTAGAAAATCAATATGATTTAATATGTTATAGTCGAGTGTTACAAGTTCTCTTACAGTATTGTTAGAATATATTAATATGTAGGAAATTGGTATCATATTTTTATATATTAGATATCCAAAACCATTATCTGATAAATGTTCTATTAGGATGTTTTCCCATTCTTTTAGTGTTCGGTTATTGTATGCGAGGTATTGTTTTGCTTTTGTTTCATATATTATATTTATATCATCTAAACTGTCAAAATTAATTTGGGACACGGTGTAGTTATCATTGTTTAATTTTAGGAATGAATCTTTAGGAAATATTAGAGTAGGGGGGGTATTTGAAATTGTTTTTTTATCTACATAACTGATTGTCGTGAAACCTAAGTTTTCATAAAAACTGTGTTCAAAAGGATGAAGGAGCACGAAAGGAAATCCATGGACTTCAAGGTGAGATAGTGCTTGATTTATAACTTTTTTTGAGTATCCTTGGTATCTAAAATTGGGATGTGTAGCTATACCATTTAGAAAAGGTATTTTAATATCTTTTGAATTGATAAATAGGTTTATAAATCTAGTGTAGGCAACACTTATAATTTTGTTATTACTTTCTTCAACATATGAAAATTGCGGAATATATCGATTTTTAAAGAAAAAATCAATATACTCATCGCTGTCGCCAAAGGCCATTTTATGTAGTTTTTTAAGCTCATCTATATTTGGCATCAAGATCCCTCGGTTCATGTCAAAATTTTATTATAAATGTATGAAGGATATAAGTGTGATTTTTGTTGTTTTGCTAAATTAATAGTATTTGTGCAGATCTTTAAGCTTATTTATATTTGGCGTCAAGATCCCTCAGTGCATATCAAAATTTTATCATAAATGTATGAAGGATATAAGTGTGATTTTTGTTGTTTTGCTAAATTAATAGTATTTGTGCAGATCTTTAAGCTTATTTATATTTGGCGTCAAGATCCCTTAGTGTATATCAAAATTTTATCATAAATGTATGAAGGATATGAAGTGTGATTTTTGTTGTTTTAGTAAATTAATAGTATTTTGAGAAAGGGTGATGTGAAGAATATATGAAAATTAGGGAGCTGTGTTATCGATTTTAGTTAGTTTTTGGCATTGTATAGCGAGTTCATTTAAAATTCATAAGAAATTGCATGTTTTTGGTGTTGCTAAAAGCTCTCTATTTAAATATAATATATATTAATGTGAGTCTAGTTTAAAATCACATTTTAAATAAATAACTTGCAAGTATAGGCATATGGTGAAAAAATCGAAATTTATTTTAATTCTCTTGATTCTTATAGCAATACTAAGTGTTGCAGTTTTAACTTCTTGTTCAAGTGTCGATGTAGAAGAAATAAAATTGTCAGAAGATTCAAATCCTAAAACTGAATATATCATTGGTGAAGAATTGAATATTGAAAATATATTCATTGATGTTGTAAGAACTGATATGAAGGTAACAACATATTCATTGATTGAAAATTTAGGCTTATTTACTGTTAGTAACTTCAGCTCGGTTTCTGAAGCAACTAATCTCCCAATCATAATAAGATACAAAAATGTTCAAGTAACTTACCATATCAACGTACACTCAGCTCAAAGTGTGGATAATTTAAGGGCGTTAAAACTTAATATGGGTCTTGAGGAGGAAATCGATGTTGAACTTCAAAAACCATTTGGTTCTGTAGTAGATGAAAATGAAATAGGAAGTTATGTGCCAACAAGAGAAGGTTATATTTTTGATGGCTGGTATAAAGAGCCAGAGCTTATAAACGAGTTTAACTTTTTTGCAGATAGAATTTATGATGCGACGAATTTATATGTAAAATGGGCAAAAATTCATAGGGTAAGATTTTTAATTAGACCTGAAGATGATGAGAAAAATATGTATTCTGAGAATATATATCCATCAGGAGGCATTGACTATAGGGTTGTTGCTGAATATAGCGGTGTTAAAGATGGTGCAAGCATAGAGTCTCCACCTAAAGTTCCAGATAGAGTTGGTAAAAAAGGCTCATGGGTTCCTGGTTTATTTGTTGATATTGATGGTGATATCAATGCCATTGCAAATTATTCGGATTTATATTTTAAAGCATCATTTAAATACAAAAAGCCAGAAGGTGGACACGAAGAATGTGGTACAATCACTAATATACCATATGGTGCAAACCTCAAAGAAATTAAGGAAGATCAAATTCGCACTTTTACTGCAGGACTTCCAGATACATATCCGCAAATTGAGTTTTTTAAAGAGATTGATTGGGAAATTGCCTGGGATTCAGAAGGTACAGGTACATCATTAGATAATATTAGGCGAGATACTGAATTTTTTGCAATTCCTAAAATTAGAAAAATTAAAGTTGATTTTAACTTAAATTATGCAGTTGAACCAGTAATATATACTACGCAAACTGTAGATTACAGTAGAATGATTGTAAGACCCGCAAATCCCACTAGGCCTGGATATGCATTTAAGGGTTGGTACAAAGATAGTGAAACAACGGAAGCATGGAATTTTAACTCAGAACAATTGTTGTCTCAAGGAAATGAGGTAATTGTTACAAAGGTCTTATATGCAAAGTGGGTAAAGCTTCATAAAGTTGAATTTTTCTATCAACCAAATGGTGTTGCTGATGGTGATGTTTTCACACCATATAATATATTCGAAAATAACACCAAACATTTTGAATATAAGGAATTTGGTACAAATTATAATTTGCCAAGTCCTCCAGAAATTATAGGGCATAATGTACAGTGGAATTCACAAACCCCTGTTTTAATTGATGGTGATAAGCAATTTAAAACAACTGTTCAAAAAAAGGTATATGAAGTTATATTCTACGATGCAGAAGGCACGATGGTAGATGAGCCACAACATATAGAATATCTTGATTCTGCGATACCGCCAGGAGTTGAACCTTTAAAATATGGATATGATTTTGTGGGTTACAGTGATGATTACAATAATGTTAGCAGCAATTTACATTTACATCCCGTATTCACACCTTTGAGTGTCGGTGTCCAATTTGATTTTGGTTATGGGGGACATGAGGTATCAAGCAGTGCTTATTTTGGAAGAGCAATATCTGAAGTAGAGCCATCAGAATATAAAAATAGGGAAGGCTATAACTTTATTGGATGGACAAAAACACAAGGCACGAATGTGGCTGAAAATATACATCTTCCAATTGAATCGCTTGAAAATATAAGACTTTATGCTATTTGGAAGCAAAGATTTACTTTGACTTTCAATAATTTCCAAGAGGCAGGAAACTATTCTATTTTAACTGTAGAGGAGGGAACTGTTGTTAATGTCTTACATATCCCTAATGCTGAACAAGTTGCAAGAAACAATCAAGAAGCATATGGAACTTATGCAATAGGTTATAATTTTGTTTGGCTTAATGAAGAAGAAGTTAATGTAGAACAAATTTTGCAAAATCCAATTAACTCATCTCATATTTTCGATGTCACTCCACAACTTAAAAAATATAAAATTGAATTTTTGATAGATGGTAGCAAGGATAAAATAGATTATAAACTTATTGAACATGGGAAGACATTGTCAACAATTAGTGATTTCCCAACTTATGCAACTATAAATGAAAAGATTGATCCTAACAAATATGAAGAATTTACTACTGATAATGTGTGGAAGTTTAGAGGTCATGAATATTCCTACCTCGATTTATTAAATAGGGTTATTACTAGTGATGCCGTAATTGAACCAAAATTAGTTATAAAAACATTTTTAGTTCAGTGGAAAGAAACTGCAGATAGTGCAGGTAATATATATGAAGCATATGTTCCATACAACAACAAAGCAATATATGGCGGTGAGCCAATTGTTAAAGAAGGTTATACTTTTGATTTTTGGTCCGTGCTTAAGCCAGGCAATATTAGAGCTGGTAAAGCAGAAAGTGAGACAATTACAAATCATGTTACAAGAAATGATATTATATTGTTGCCAGAATTTATAATTTCAAAGTTTGAAGTTCACTTTATTGATGGTCACAATAGAGCCCCACTAAAAAACTTTCAAAATCAAAACATTGTTGAAGAAATTGATTATGGTGGATATTCAAATGTTGATGCTCAAATATCTGCCAATGAAGAATCCCTAGATAAAGAAGGAAAACTATATACTGGATGGAATATTTTATCTGGTCAACGAGGCATTTCAATAAGTCGCTATCATAATGTAGTAGAAGATGTAAGATATTGGCAATTAAAACATGATTTGATAATAGATGGAACAATAAAAGAAATAAACTCTGTGTTAATTATATACAAAGGCAAGTTTTATACATTACCTGAAGGTCAAATCGGAAATCTTGATATTTGTCTAAATAGCATTGAACAATATTTACCAACTGCTGAGTATTCTAGTATACCTAACAACCAAAGGCTCATTTCCATCATTAAAGAAACGGACGGATGGAAATTCTTAGCAGGCGGCAATGTATCGGAAACGCATTCAGTACAATTTGTTCGTTTTATAGGCGCAGAATCCAATAAGAATTTATACTTTATCGTTGAAGATGAAACAGTCTTTGAGGCTAGCTATGATGAGGTGATTTTCACAGTTGCTTTTGATATGTCTGGTGAAGCTATTACAAATCCAACCGAGTTTGTTAACAAGCGAGTAAGGTACAATCGTCCACTGCCAAAACCTAAAGATCCAATTTCAATAAATTCAGCAACAAGAATCTTTTTAGGTTGGTACACGGATGCTAGTTTTGTTAATAGATGGGCTGATTTTACTCAAGCAGTAAAACATGATATGACTTTGTATGCTAAGTGGGATGATATCACAAATGGTACGATAGGCGCTGCTACATACTCGTTAGATGCTAATAGCAATTATGCGATTGTAACTTCTATTGATCCTAATAAGGTGGATTTGGAAGGTGGAATTGAGTTAGCAAATTATTATGAAGGCAAACCAGTTAAAGAAATTGCAGATTATGCTTTTGCAAATGGGAAAAATGTTGTCACGAGCGTAATTTTGCCAAACACCTTAGAACTAATAGGAACAAAAGCTTTTGAAGGATTAACATTGCTTC
The DNA here is from genome assembly GCA_012800525.1 of Clostridiales bacterium. Classification (GTDB taxonomy): domain Bacteria; phylum Bacillota; class Clostridia; order Christensenellales; family DTU072; genus JAAZJD01. Next base: position 64,760 of record JAAZJD010000037.1, on the reverse strand, counting down.
AACATATTGTTATTCCTTCTATGGTACAAAGTATTGGTGTAGGAGCATTTGATAATTGTGTTAGTTTAAGATCTGTAAAATTTGGAGTTGGTTCAGAGTTAAAAGTCATCGGAGCAATGGCATTTTATAATGCAATATCTTTAAGGTACAGTTCTGATGTAGAAGATGAGTTTTTCAAGTTACCATCAAACCTAGAAATAATTGGAGAGTATGCTTTTTATGGTTGCGAGTTGCTAAAAGGTGTAACTATACCTAGCAAAGTACAAGCAATAGGCAACAGTGCTTTTGAAAATTGTTCTCACCTGAGCTATGTGTTTATTGATACTATTGCAGTGCCTGGAATTGGAAGCAATATATTTAGAAGCCAAAGTCAACAAAATAATGCATTTAAAGTATATGTTAATGGAAGCATTTTAACTGATTACAAGTCGAATCAGTCTTGGCAACCATATGCTTCAAAAGTTTATAGTAATGAATTCATATATTATAAAGAATCTAAACCAGAATGGTCTTATATCATCACAGAAGTTGATGGTGTAGATTGTATTTCTCTCTTGCAATATCTTGGAAATGATACGGAGATTGTTGTCCCTTTTGAGTTAGAAGGACTATATTTACCAGTTAATATGATTTCAAGCTATGCATTCGGTTTGGGGATAGAAAAGATAGAAATAGGTCTTGAAATTTTAACAGACATAAATACATTTTCTTCCGCAAATAATTTGAAGAATATTAGAGTAAAATTTTCCAGTCTAAGAAGATTAACTGCAGCTAGCTTGATTGAAGCATATCGTTTGCCTGACATAAACAAAATAGAGGTTGCAACAAATACTCCTCTAAACAATTTATTTGACAGTGGATCAAATATTCCCACAAATATACAAGAAGTAGAAATTTACTCTTCATTTACAGGGATTTCTGATAGTTTTTTCCAAGATTGTGATTTTGTCAAGAAAGTTATTTTCTATACAACCGCAATGACAATTGGAAAAGAGGCTTTTGCAAATATGAGAAGCTTAGAAGAAATAGTGATTCATGAAAAGAAAGATAATGAGGGCATTATTTCTACAGTACAAAACATTGGAGACGGTGCATTTAAAAATTCATATAGGCTTTCAAGTTTTAAATATAGTTTAGGCGAGAATTTTGAGAATTTACAAGATGGAATTATCCCCCATGCTTTTAACGTTGGAGCAGATATTTTAGAAGGAACAGCTTGGATAAATGACTATAAAGGCGAAGTTGTTGTCATCGGTGATAAAATACTATATAAGTACATAGGTTTATCCGAAGAAGGGGAACCCTTAGGTTTTAAGCGAAAATATATACTTCCTTCTGACATCAAGCAAATTGCTCAAAAGGCATTTATGGGTGTTTCTAATGTAGAATCAATCATTCCAGAAAATTTGAATAGCTCAAGTTTAACTTTTATTGGCAGTAAAGCTTTTGCAAATATGTCATCACTAGAAATGGTAGTCTTTCCTAATACGGCAAGTAATTTAATTGTTTCAGAAGGAGTTTTTGAAAAATCAAGAAAGTTAAGCATAATTGTTTGGGCAGCTTCAACAACCAACGGAGTGCTTATAGAAAACTTGGGATATTATTTTGGTAATTATACTGATGCCTTACCAAGAGATGATGCATCCACTGGAATGCAAAAATCTGCTATACAGCTTTACTATAACAAAAGCAAGGAAGCGAATTGGGCTACATCGAGCATATCCAAAGAGGTTAATTTTAAAGCATATGCTAATGCCCAAGGCTTAGCTTATGCGGTCATAGATGATGAAATTTCTTGGCTTTATGCAAATGTATATATATCAGGTGAATCTAAAAAGACTTTGATTAAATATCTTGCTGAAAGCAATAATTGTGTTGTGCCAGATCGTATTGGTGCAGAATCGCCATTTGCAAATTATGGTGGGTATGTGTTAAGTAGGAAGATTACTTCATTAGATTTGAAAGCAAATATTTTACCATTTACAAATTCATTTAATGGCATATACTCATTGACTGACTTATCAATTTCTGGTGGAACAAGCTCTTCACATCTTAAGCTTATTGGCAACAAGGTTGCACTAATGATTAACACTAATCCTGGAATTACTGCACTTTCGTTAAATGGAATATATGCAATAGAATCACTTTTGGATAATAATCCACTTAATTCTCGCATAAAAACTATCAACATTGTGTCTGGCGGCATAAAAATAGCAGATAAATTTTTATATGATGCTGCAAACATCAAATATATAAACATTTTATCAACAAAAGATGGCATTTCATATGTGACTCCTCTAGAAGAGTTAGTTGAAGACAAAGTTGCTAAAGGAATAACCTTCAATGAAATTGGTGCAAAAGCTTTTTGGGGTACAGAATGGATTGATAGATATGAAGGCGATTATATAGTAGTTTTAGATAGATTTTTAATTGACTATAAAGGCTCTCAAAGTGTTTTAGATTTTAACAATGTGATGGTAGGAAATACACCTATTTCAATAAGTGCAATTTCAAGTGGTGCATTTAAAAACAATACTCAAATTGAGGCCTTATACATACCAATAACTGTATCTCAAATAGGCGATGAAGCTTTTAGATATGCAAGTAAATTAACAAAGATTTTTGTATTGGGAGAAGGGACTGGTGTTCCAGCCATTACAAGTACAGTTTTTGCCGACATTGGTTCTAATTACAGTTTATATGCTATGAATTCAACCATTTTAACAAACATGGATGGAACACACTGGCAGAATATGAGCCCAGAGCTTATACCTTTACAAATAATAAAAGAAGGCGAAAAATGGCTTTCGAAGCAAGGTGGCATCGCATATCTAAATGTATATATTTCAGAATACTTAATAGACGTAACTGATGCAGATTATTCTGTATTGAAATGGCAAAGAGAATATTTTAGAAAGTATATAGTTAATAGTGTCGTGGCAAATTTAGCTTATGATTTAACTTCTTTAGAGTTGTATGAAGAAATTGAATTAGATAAAATTATTGTACCAAGAGTTTTAACAAATGGCTCTGATACTTATACAATAACAGAGATAGGGAATAATGCTTTTCTAAACACAGTAGATGAAATTGGTTTTAGAATTGACGTTAAACTCAACGATAATACTTTTGCAAATATAGATAGCTTTAGCACATTAAATCTCATAACCAAATATTTGGATAATGACAACAATTGGCAAAACATAGATTTAGCTAACAGGCATGCAAGTCAAAGTAATGAGATTTTGAATACTTTGATTGAAGGTAAAGGTATTAATAAAATTGTATATTTTGGAAACTATAAATTAGACGAGTTTTTAGAAAAAGATGGTGAAAGACCAAGCAATATAACTTCTGTAAAGATATCTGAAGGCGCTACTGAAACTGTTGATAAAATGCTTTCTGGTTGGACTGGAATCACATCATTTGAAATATCTAAGACTGTGCAAAAACTAGGAGTACTCAGTCTTGAAGACACTGCATGGTATAAAAATTCTGCAGATTATGTTATGGCAGGACATATTTTATATAAATATAAAGGCTCGTTAAATGACACAAGACTTAACATACCTGCAGCAACTAAAATAGTTAATACAGGAGCTTTCAGTAAAGCAAGAGAGAGCTCAACTTCTTGGACAACTAAAAATGATTGGGATAAGTTAAATCTATCTGTTAATACAATTAACTTTAGCCTCACAAGTCAAGCTACCACAATTTTAGACTTTGCTTTTGCTTATTGCTCAAATTTAAATACTCTTAATGCTCCAATAAGTTTGAGTAAGATTAGTGCCAATGCATTTGAGGGAACTCCAGTATTTGTACAAAATGACTTTATGTATGCTGTAGACGAATATCAAAGGTTAACTTTATTAAAATATTCGGGAACTGAAGAAACTATTACTTTAAACTCAAGTGTAAGAATTATTGCTGATAAAGCTTTTGAAAATATTTCCCAACTTGTTAAGATTACAATTCCAAATGGATCCATTCTTGAATATGTAGGAGCAGAGGCTTTTAAGGGTACAAACTTATCGTATTTTGAATATAATGAAAATACAACTGCATTGAGAGGTATAGGGAAAGATGCTTTTCCTGCGACTTCACCGTTAAATAAGCCTGATTTTTTAGTTAGAAATGGCAAAAAAATACTTTATAATCAAGCTGAAGCACAAGGAACATATTTCACTATAGGTGAAAATGTCATATCCATTACGGAAAATGCAATAAGGGGTTATAGCGAAATCATTTTAGAGAATAAGTCTTTAGTAATTCCTGCTAGAGAGCTTAAATCTGTATTATCTAATCCGACAGTTAAAAAATTCACATCATTTGGCATTTATTCCCTTGAAGAATTAATAGGAACAAGTGAGCCTCTAGACAACATTGAAGAGATTGCTTTTAAAAGTGGCACTTTAGGAATTGCACCTAACTTTGTTAACGGATGGAGAAAAGTTAAAGATATTTCAGAAAATAATTCAGGAACAATTGAAAGGATTGGTAACAATGCCTTTACTGGAACACAATATTTGGTTGAAAGAGAAATTAATGCTGCAGAAGAAGGTCAAGGTATTGCTTTATTTGGTGATTCAGGAATTTTAATTGCTTATTCCGGTGGGGCTAGTGTAGTTTTAGGCGCAACAGTTAAGGCAATGATGCCAGACGTATTTAGAGGTAATACATTCTTAGAGAGCATCAATTTATCCGAGTCATTGATTGAGGAAATACCTGCATATGCTTTTGAATATTGCACAAACTTAAATAACATTGTATTACCACAAACCCTAGAATATATAGGAGAAAAAGCTTTTGATAAAACGGCATGGCTTAATGGTCAAGCAGAAGATTTGATTGTTATAAATGGCCAGCTCATAGCATATAAAGGTGGTAATAATGTAATAATTGATAGTAGCGTTAAAAAGATTAATTCGTATGTATTTAGTGGTAATAGTGATATTGTTAGCGTAACTTTTGCAAGTGACAATATTATCGATTACATTGAACCTTTCATTTTTGCAAATTGTTCTTCTCTTGAGACAGTAGTATTGAACAAAAATATTGAGAGAATAGCTCCAACAGCATTTTTAAATACGATTTACTATGGTAGAAATAGATCAATATATTATATTGAAAATGCACAAGACTCAGAGAGATTGTACAAAAAACTTATAGCAACAACAAGAACAGGAGATTATGAGCTTGATTATCAAGTCACAGAGATTGGTAAATATGCTTTCAATGATTCTGCACAAATTACAGGAATAACCATAGGGCAAAGCAGTAGACTTATATTTTTACCAGATGGATTGTTTGCAAATTGCAATAATATTTCTCGAATAAATATTACTAAAACAGGCTTAGTATTTGGTAAAAATTTATTTAATAGTAGTATCCCATATTTTAGCACAGCACAGGCAAATTCGCAGGGTTTTGTTGTAATTGGAAATTCTTATTTATTGCGCTATAAAGGAGCAGCAACAAGCGTTACAATACCAAAAAATATTAAATATATTGGTGAGCATGCTTTTGCGCAAGCGACACAACTTACAAGTGTGAATTTTAATCAATCATTAGTAAAGCATATACCAGATAGTCTATTTGCAAATTCTTCAAATTTAACTGCGATAAGTTTAAATGAAAGTTATGTTGAAACAATAGGCAAGAATGCGTTTTCTGGAACAGCTTTTTACAATAATTTATCAAGCGATGACATCTTAGGCTCATTAGTAAAATACAATCCAGCCATTACGGATTTGATTTTGCCAAGTAGTGTAAAATATATTCCTGATTCTTTCTTTGAAAATTCTGCAATTACTAAGGTTACCATAAATGGTCCAGTTGTTATAGGAAATAGAGCTTTTGCAAATTGCACATCTTTAACTAATGTTATCAATGCTCATCATATAATTTCTATAGGCAAAGATGCTTTTGTAGGAAGCAAACTATATAATGAAGCAACAGGTATTGTTAAGGTTGGAAATATTATCATAGGCTGTAAATCTAATGATACTAGCATAACGATTGATGAAAGTGTTACAAGAATCAGTAGTTTTGCGTTTTCTGGGAATAAGAATATCAAGACTTTAATTTTTGCTACAAGAGAATCAACTTCTCCAATGCTATATATCGAAGATAAAGCATTTAGGAATTGCGAAGAATTAGAAACTGTTGATTTTTCACAAATTGCTTCTAAGATTTCATACTTAGGTAGTGGAAGTTTTGATAATACTAAATATTTAAAAAATCTTGTAGCTGCCTCAAGTCCTCACATTGTTGTTGATGGCGTGTTATTATTATTGACTTACAATCCAGCTATTTTAACAATTAACAAAAATATTACTAGAATAGTTGGTGGTCTTGCTAAAAACAATTATTCCATAGCTAGATTAGATGTTTTGCCTCAATTAGGTGCTAGTGAAACTTATACACTAACAATCGGCGAAAATGCATTTTGGAATGCTTTTAACTTAAGAACTAGAAATGTTGAAACTAGAGCAAATGAGATTATTGAGAATAATGCATTTAGATACACACGTTGGCAAACCTTAAAAGGAAAACTAGTGGTATCTGAAAAGGGGCAACTCATAGCATATTGCCCAGAAGAATATGAAAAAACCTTGTTGTTGACAACATTAACTAACAGCATTTATCCATACGTGTTTAAAGACAATCGCGCATTAACTACCGTAGATATGAGAAATTCCAGCATGCTAAACATAACTACAAGTGTCTTTGATTATTGTCCAAACCTAACAGACATTAAATGGAGTTTGCAAATCAATTGTATTATCAAAAGTGCTGTAGAAAACACAGTTTGGTATTCGAATTTGCCTGATGCTCCTTATGTTTATGAGCATATGTTATTGTTTGTTAAAGGTGCCACATCTAATACATATACCCTTAATGATGCAAATATCTATAGAATTAAGGCTTGTTCTTTAGATGAGTTTGAAACTTTAACATTTGGAGCAAATATGAGTACTAATATCGAAAATCAATTAGAACTTGATGCTGGAGCGATAGATCATATAGATAAAATTACTGTGCCAAGCAATAGACTAGAATACTTTAAGGCAAGATTTAGTTTATATGCAGGTAAATTTATATCAGCATAAGCCCATATATATAATGGTGCTTTGAAAGCATCACTACAGTGTGGTATTTATAGAAAATTACATAATGGATACAAACACAAATTGATATGTGTTAAAATGTTAATGAGGAATATCAAATAAATTGAGAGGAGTGCTTTATGAAAGAAACTAAAAAATCAAAATTAATACTAATGGTTTTTGCGGTGTCTTTGTTATTAGTATTTGTAGTTTTAACTGCTGTTGCATGTAAACCACAAGTAGTAGACCCCACACCCATAAATAGGCTAAATATTAAACCATTAGAAGATTTAAAAAACTATGGTGACAATGCTCAGTTCTATACTGTTGCTGCTTCAAAATATGATGCAACAGTTCGTAGCAACAAGAAGGCAGACTTGGTTGGCAAACAAAATGAAGAGAGAAAAGCTGCATATGAGAGAATGCTTGAATCTGGTCAGCCTGGATATACCCAAGAAGTGATTGATACATGGGATGCAACTTCATGGAATAATGAGCAATATCATCGTTTTGCTCTACCATACTTAAATGGAGAGGAATGGGAAAGAGACAACTATGATACCACAGTTACAAAAGTATTTTGTTATGCGGATATGGAAAAAGTCATGACTAGACTTTCTGAAGCTGGCGTGTCTCAACCTGAAATGGAAAAACTTGTAGCATATATTGTAAGAAGTGATGATACATGGAAAAATGCTGATAAGGATAAATATGCCACTTACAACTATATAGAAGGGCAAGGAAGTGCGATATTAGATTTTAACGATATAGATGAATTAGATGAAATATTAGGTAACTGGTCTTCAAGATCAACAGATGGCAAATTAGATGGCAAAACAGAAAATGACTGGAAAGATTTGCAATCATTAAAAAGAAGAAAAGTCAATGGTGAATTATATAGGATATTTGGTGATAAAGCTGATATGTTTGCAAGATTTAGTATTCATATGACAGCTTACCAATATGAAGTACTAGAACAAGTGATATTGCCATTATATGCAAGAGAATTAGAAAACGCTCATAAAGATGCAGAAGAAGCTGCAGGTAGAACTTATCAACAAACTGATGATAGTTGGAAAACTTTTTATCAAAACTTAGCAAATGAAGAAATTGCAGACTTGCCAGTTTATAACAATCTTGGAGAACTAAGTTCAATTGCTAGCAAAGTAACATCCGACTATTATAAGAAGCCTTTTGTTCATTTTATGAAAAATGCAATGCTTGATTTTGAGCAAGCAGTATATTTGGTTTCCTACGATATTGAAGTGAAATTAAGTGATTCGTATAGACCAACTGAGTTTAAGAGAATGATGACATTACAAGGTTACAATTATCAATATCAAAAGAAAGATTATAGTGTATGGACAGATTTAAACGAATATAAAGAATATCTTACTTTAAGTAGAAAAGATTGGCTTACTGCAAATGAAGCAAAAAGGTATAGAGATTTAGACTCAAGACACTACAAAGAAGCTTATAGGTATAAAGATACATTTTATAATAAGTATTATGAAGCTCAACTTTCTTTCCAGCAATTACAAGAGGCTTTAGATCTTGCTGTATATGCATATAAACTTCCAGAAGGTGCTGAAGAAGCGGATTTTTATGGTTCGTATGCTGGTGGAATTACTACAAATGGTTCAGGATCCGCAGCTAAATCATATATTAAACAACTACAAATTGGACTAAATAATCATGCAGGAACAACACACACTTTGTTGCTTGGTGATGGGAACAATCTTTATATGAGTAATAATGATAGATTATTAACTTATAATCAGGCAAATACAGAATATGAGCAAGCGAAAGCAACTGATGGAGATAACAATGAAGCAACTAGACTAAAAAAAGTTCTACTTCATTGTGAGCAACTGGGTATTCAATCGTTTTTATTGAATATACCTGATTTGTCAAAAAATAATTATACTACATTTAAAAAGTTCTTAGCTTTCCAACAATATTCATATTATTCAGACTGGATCAGAGCAGGTCAATCATATCAAAAATCTATTGTTTCCAAACAAGAAGAGTACTTTAGGCAAGCTGCCAGAATGGATGAGGTAGGCTATGGCGAAGGTGCTATGCGTGAAAGAGAACTTGCAAAAATTAAAAATGAACTTGGTAGAGAAGTTGCATTTTTAGCTCAAGTAAATAATGATACAAACAGTAAACCTCCATTTCCAAAGCAATCTGAAGATGTCAAGTTTGAAACAATCAAAGGTGAAATTCTTCAAGTAAACAAGAAAGAAGAATACAAAACATATGTAAAAAATAAAAGCACAACACATGGTAATGTGGAAGAATATTTTAGGGATAGATTAATTAAAAAATCTTGGCCAGAAAATCAGACTTGGGGTCCTCTTGGTGAAGGTTATGATGATAATGGAGAATATGTTGAAAAAAAATATTCTGAAACATGGCAAATTTCTAGAATGATGTTTAATCACGACTATATATTCCGCCATGGTAGTGGAGAAATATTGCTTGACTTGCAGAGAATAGAAGGTGCAGAGACCACTGTTCATTCATATTTTGAAACTTATATGGCAGAAACTGCACAAGAGATAACAAGTGGCAAAATGACATATGAGATAACACAAACTTTGAAAGATAAGAAAAAAACAACCTTTACATATAAACGTTCAAACATCGAAGACATAACGGTAATTAGAGATGAAGACATTGCATCAGAACTTTTTGATGATGATGGCGTTGGATATAACTCTAGTTTATGGAATTCAAATACTAATTCTTGGAACTTATCAGGTAATGTTAAATGGAAAGAGCAACCTAAATATAATACAGCTGACCGTGAAACTGATGGTGCTGGAACGCCAATGAGACATACATGGGTAAAGGAAGGAAAGCAATATTCAATTACATTTGTAGCATGGTGTATTGATGAAGATTGTCAATTCGAGGTTAAGCCAGATGAAAAGTTTGGATTTAATATGAAACTATATCCTAAGTATGTATTAGATGTCACGCTTGCTGCGTAATTAAATTTAATATTTGATGGTAAATTAAGGCTGCAAGATAAATGCAGCCTTTTTTATTAGTGATGTGTAATATGTAGACAAAATGTATAATTGGTTGTATATAGTGAGCTTTTTCCAGTATAATTAAAGCATATTTAACATATAAAGGAATGAATTTATGAAGACAATACCAAGTTTTGAAATTAATCATCTTAAACTAAAAAAAGGCGTGTATGTATCGAGAAAAGATGTTGTTGGGGGTGAAGTTATAACCACCTTTGATTTGCGAATGAAACGTCCGTATAAAGATGCACCAATGACGACAGGCTCAATGCATGTTCTTGAGCATATTATTGCAACATATCTAAGAAATGATAAAATGTGGAGCCATAGGATAATTTATTTTGGACCAATGGGATGTAGGACTGGGTTTTATTTATTAATTCGTGGCGATTATGCTCCCATGGATATCATTCCATTACTTGAAAGAGCTTTTGATTATGCTTCTGATTTTAATGGGGATATTCCAGGATGTACTACCATTGAATGTGGTAACTGCTATGATATGGATTTACCAGAAGCAATTAATGATGCAGCTGATTATTATAATTTACTAATAGCTCCTAAAAAATATAATCTAGAATATCCTCCTATTACTGAAGAAGAAAAGGAAAAAGCTAGGAAAAAGTATGAAAAAGAAAAAAAGCAGCAATTAAAAATATTAAAAGAAATGCGACGTGAGTTGGAAAACTCTAATGAAGATAGTAGTAAAGAAACAGAAGATGTAGATTCATAAGACTTAGAAAGAGAGGCAAAAATGAGAGATAAGAGAATGGAGAAATTAGCGCATTTATTAGTTAACTATTCATGTTCGCTAAAGAAAGATGAAAATATATTAATACAAGCAAATGGTGTGGATAGTGAACTTGTTTCTTGTATTGTAGAGGAGGTCTATAAAGTCGGCGGATTTCCGTTTGTTGAAATTTCAGATATGAAAATATCAAGAAGCATTAGATATGGAATGACTGAAGAATTGGCTAGAAAAATGGCTGAATTTGATAAGGTAAAAATGTCTAGCATGCATGCATATATAGGAATTAGAGGCGGTAATAATGCATTTGAATTATCTGATGTCCCAGCAGAAAAAATGAGTATTTATAATAAATTATATTCGCTGCCAATTCATCATGAAATTAGAGTTAAGAATACCAAATGGGTCGTTTTGAGATATCCAACTGAAGGTTTTGCAGCTTTTGCTAAAATGTCTACAAAGGCTTTTGAAGATCATTATTTTAATGTATGTACTTTAGACTACAAAAAAATGAGTAAAGCAATGGATCCATTAGTAGAGCTAATAAACAAAACTGATAAAGTAAAAATTATAGGACCAGGAACTGATTTAGAGTTTAGTATAAAAAATATCGGATGTGAAAAATGTGCTGGGCTTAGAAATATTCCTGATGGTGAAGTATATACTGCGCCAGTCAAAAATAGTGTTAATGGAATGATTTCTTTTAACACACCAAGTGTATACAATGGTATTGAATTTAAAGATGTTGTTTTAAAATTTAAAGATGGAAAAATAATTGAGGCAAGTGCCAATGACACAGTTGCAATAAACAAAATATTAGATACAGATGAAGGAGCTAGATATATTGGTGAATTTGCATTTGGAGTTAATCCATATATTAATGATGCCATTACCGATATATTGTTTGATGAGAAAATAACAGGCTCAATACATTTTACTCCAGGTTCATGTTATGACGAAGCTTTTAATGGAAATGATAGTGCAATACACTGGGATTTGGTTTTAATTCAAACTAAGGAGTATGGTGGTGGAAGCATATATTTTGATGATGTTTTGATTCGCCAAGATGGAGTTTTTGTTTTAGATAGTTTAAAAGGTTTAAATCCTGAAAATTTAAAAAACAAATAAAGCCTGTTGCAATTTTTGTATTAAAAAATAGGATTTGAGGATATTATGTCAAAGAAAGTGAAAGATAATAGTGTACCAAGAAAGCCATCCAAGTTTATATACAATTTTTTAGTTTTTATAATAAACATTTTATCTAAAATATTAGTTAAATTTGAAATGAAGAGGGACCCTAAGATTAAGGAATTAAAAGGTCCTATCGTTTGTTTGGGTACGCATTTAGCTGTTTTAGATGTTGTAACAATGATGAAATCTATGAATAAATATAGGAAATTAAATATCGTTGTTGGAAGAGATGTTATGTCTTGGTCAGTATTTAAGCCGATTGCAAAAAAATTAGGCTTTATACCTATGAGTCAGTTTGGTTTAGATTTATCTAGCGTTAGAGTGATAACAAAAGCTATAAAAGAAGGCAGATCAATCGCACTATTTCCAGAAGGCAAAATTTCGTTAGATGGACAAAATCTACATTACATTTCACCTAGCATTGCAAAATTTTTGAAAATGATAGGAGCCAATGTTGTTTTTGCACATAACTATGGTGGGTATTGTAATAATCCAAAATGGTCATCAGGTTTTAGAAAAGGCAAGATGACACACACAATTAAAGTGCTTTTTACAGCCGATGAGCTTAAAGAAAAAAATGTAGAAGACATTAATAGCATCATACAAGATTGTTTTTCTTTTAATGAAAATAAATATCAACAAGAAAACAAATTAAAATACAAGTCAAAATCTCCAGCGAAAGGATTAGATTATATTTTGTATAAATGTCCTAAATGTATGGCGGAATATGAGAATCAAACAGATGATAGACATATTTTTTGTAACAAGTGCGGAAATAAGGTCGAATATACGGAATATGGTCAACTTGTACCAGAAGGCGAAAGCGTTACTTTTGGTAGAATAGACATATGGTATGACTGGCAAAGAGAATGCATAAGAAAGGCTTTAGATGATAAAGATTTCCAAATAACGAAAGAAGTTGAATGGTTTAAGATGGATAATGAAATAAACAAATATGCTAAATCTGGTGAAGGTAAATTGAGTATTACATATGATAATATTGAGTTTAACGGAAAAGATATGGAAGGGAAAGACATTTCTTTAGTATGCCCTTTAGAAAATCAAGTTGCAATTATTCAAAAAAAGAAAGAAGGCGTTGACCTTACCTTAGAAAATGAAATAAATCGTTTTATGTTTATTGAAAAGAAGTATTCTGCAAAATATAATCAAATAGTAGAAGAGATATTTAGAAAAAGGCACTCATTGCCAGCAAGAGGCGAAAAGCTAGGTTGATGTAATTAATATTTATATCTTTAATTACCTATCTTTCCATTTATCATTTATTGTTTTTATATCTTTTATCAATTCTCTAAGCTCTCTATTTGCAACACCTTTATTATTTCTAACTACGACAGATAATTCGCCTAATGTAGAAAGTAATTCATCATATAATGTATAGTTTCTTCGTCCAGTAGTGGCTTGTCTAATGTTGTTTTTAAATGTTCTTAATTTAGAGCCTTCATAGAGTTTTTCAAAAGTCAATAAGTCCCAAATTTCACCATTATATGGAACAGAAGAATGCAATCTTGCTTCTTCAAAAAGCTGATCTGAAAAATATTCAGAAACACTTTCTTCGCCGTGTGTAACAAAAATATGTTTTGGTTTTGGTGATATTGCCATAGCCCATTCTAGTAGCCCATCTATATCAGCATGAGAGCTTGTTCCACTCAATTCAATAATTTCTGCATTGATTTCGATTTCTTCATTAAATAATTTTACACGATTTGCACCATCAAGTATTATGCGTCCTAGTGTGCCAGCTACTTGATATCCGGCAAAAACAATGGTGCATTCAGGGCGCCATAGATTGTGTTTTAAGTGATGTCTGATTCTTCCGGCTTCACACATGCCTGATGCAGAAATGATTACTTTTGGCTCTCTATCGGCATTGATTGCTTTGCTCTCATCTGCAGTTACTGAAGTTATAAGTCCAGGAAATGATAGAGGATTAATTCCTTTTTCTATTAAATCTATAGTTTCTTTGTCAAAACAATTAACAAAGCCTCTTTCAAATATTTTTGTCGCTTCAATAGCAAGAGGACTGTCAAGATAGACTTTAAAATTTCCAAACTTTGATAAATTATTTGTCTCTTTAATTTTTCTCATATAATAAAGAAGTTCTTGTGTTCTCCCAACAGCAAAAGATGGTATAACAACATTTCCACCTCTTTCAAATGTTCTTGCAATAATTTTAGTTAACTGGGCAACATAGTCATGATCTAGACCATGCTTTCGATCTCCGTAAGTGCTTTCCATAACAACATAGTCCGCCTTGTCAATAAAATTTGGATTTTTGATTATGGGTTTATTTATATTACCAATATCACCCGAAAATGCTATTGTTATAGTCTTTGCGCTTTCTATTGCTTTAATGACAATGCTAGATGAGCCTAAAAGGTGTCCTGCGTCAATAAATTTAATTGTAATATCATCACTGATAGTGATATCAGTATTATAGTCACATCCTTCAAAATGTTTCATTGTTTTAATGGCATCTTCTGTGTCATAGATGGGTTGATAAATGTCGTTGCCACCACGTTTTGCTTTTCTGTTTTTCCATTCAGCTTCAAATTCTTGAATGTTAGCACTGTCTAATAGCATAATTTTGCATAAAGCTTTACTTGGTTTTGTAGAATAAATTTTTCCCCTAAATCCTTCTTTTACAAGTGCTGGCAACATTCCTGAGTGGTCAATATGTGAATGTGTTAAAAAAACAGCCTCTATATCAGTTGCCTTTACCGGCATAGGCTGTTTTTCATATATTTCTGGTCCTTGAACCATCCCGCAATCAATTAAATAATTTTTGTTATTAACCTCTAGTAGATATTTGCTGCCTGTAACTTCGCGGCTTGCTCCTAAAAACACTAGCTTCATAAAAACCTCACAAGTTTACTGAAAAATTCATTAAGCTTTATACTTTGTATTATAACATATTAAAGAGCATAAAATATGTTAAATATTAAAATTAACAATTAGTTTTTAAAAAAATACATTTGATATGATATACTAACACTATTAGAAATAAAGGAAAGATTTAGAGTGAAATACGGAAATAAAATTGATGTTAAAGACTATTTAAGCCAAGAGTCTTGTTTATTTGATTATTCTAGACCCTTGACTATATTTAATGTAGATAAAAATAGTTTTGTATTATTGAGAGAAAGAATAATTAGTAATCTCGGTAAAGATTGTATAATTGTTTGCAATTTGAAAGAAAAGAAAGTTAGCTTGCCTGCAAAAGATTTAGTATATTGTCAAAGCTATACAATAGATGGCAGCCATTATTTAGATAGGACAAAGTATACATTTACTGATCTAATGGATCTAATGCAAGCATTACGTGCGGAAGATGGATGTCCATGGGATAGAGTCCAAACTCATGATAGTATAAAATCTAATGTTATTGAAGAGGCTTACGAGTTAGTAGAAGCAATCGAAGCAAACGACAGGGAAGCTATGATTGAAGAATCTGGCGATGTTTTATTGCAATCCTTTTTTCATGCGGAAATTGCAAAAGATGATGGCTCATTTTCTCTCACTGATGTCATTAATGCACTTTGTGAAAAATTAATCAAAAGACATCCTCATGTTTTTGGGCAAAATAAAGCTAAAAATTCGGAAGAAGCTTTATCTAGCTGGGAGCAAGCTAAAAATATTGAAAAAGAGCAAAAGACCGTTGGAGATAAACTAGATAGGGTTCCTAAAACTTTTGGAAGTGTTATGAGAGCCAATAAAGTGCAAAAAATTGTTAGAAAAACAGGCTTTGACTTTGATGATGCAAAATCTGCAAAATTAAAAATATTAGAAGAATTAGAAGAGATTGGACAATCTAAATCGCAGGAAAACCTTGAGTGGGAAGCAGGTGATGTGTTGTTTGCTGCAGTAAATTATGTAAGAATGCTTGGAATTGATCCAGAAATCGCATTAAACAATTGCACTTCTAGATTTGTTGAAAGATTTAAATATGTTGAAAAGCAGGCTTTAGAAAATAATGTAGAGCTAAAGCATGAGAATATGGAAATATTAGAAAAGTATTATCAAGATTCAAAAAGATTTGAAAACCAAGTTGAATAATATAAAAAAGTTTTTATTTTTGGTTAATGACTTATTTTTGTAGCCATGGATACGAAAGTTGCGATAGGTAAAGTTAAATTAGGGTCTAAATTTATATTAGCGCCATTAGCGGGCTTTTCAGATGTGGGATTTAGAGTATTAGCTTATCAATTTGGTGCTGGTCTTTGTTGCACTGAGATGGTTTCTGCAAAAGGGCTTGTTTATAATAGCGAAAATACAAAGCTTTTATTATCTACTGATAAGTTAGAGCCTATAAAAGCTGCTCAAATTTTTGGTTCTGAAGTTGAATTTATAGAAAAGGCTTTAAAAAAGAAAGAGCTACAAGGGTTTGATATTATAGATTTTAATTTTGGATGTCCTATGAAAAAAATAGTTTCAAACGGAGAAGGTAGTGCTATTTTAAAAAAACCAAATTTGGCTTATGATCTAATAAAATGCTGTGTAGATAATACAAACCAAGAAATTACAGCTAAAATAAGAATTGGTTATTCAGCAGATAATATAAATGCTGTTAAGATTGCTAAACTAATTGAAAAGGCAGGAGCAAAAGCAATCACAGTACATGGCAGAACAAGAGATTTGTTTTACTCAGGCAAAGTTGATTTAGATATGATTAGACAAGTAGTTGAAGCAGTTAATATTCCTGTATTCGGAAATGGCAATGTGAAAGATATTGATAGTGCAAACGAAATGTTTGAAAAAACAGGTTGTGCTGGAATTGCTGTTGGTAGAGCTGCAATAGGGGCTCCATATATCTTTTCAACATTAAATGGGAAAAAAGCTAAATATACTTTAGTCTCGCTTATAAAGTCTCATATAAGTAAAATGTCAGAGTATATCCCTACAAAAGTTGTAGTCAATTATATGAAAAAACATATTGCCGCATATTTAATGGGTATACCTAAATCAAAAGAAATAAAAACAAAAATTTATGCAATTTCTTCCTTGAATGATTTGATGAAATTGATGGACACATATCAAGAAATATTTTACAAAAATTTTGAAGTTTAAATCGATATATTTAATGCTTTTAATCCTTAAAAAAGCCGTGATTTGTTTGCTCATATCATAGTGCAGTGCTATAATTAAGTAAAATAAATTAAGTTTGAATCAGGAGACTTTTATGAATAAAAAAACTATCAAAGATGTTAATGTGAAAGGAAAAAAATGCTTAGTTAGAGTTGATTTTAATGTTCCAATGGAAGATGGGATTATAACTGACCTTACAAGAATAAATGGTGCTATACCAACAATAAAATATTTATCTGAACATGGTGCAAAAGTTATACTTTGCTCACATATGGGAAGGCCAAAGGGCGAATTTAACATGAAATATACCCTAGAACCTGTTGCTAGAAAGCTTGCAGAGTTATTGGGCAAAAATGTTGCTTTTGCAAAGGATGCAATAGGAGAAGATTCTAAGGCTAAAGTTGCAGTTTTAAAAGATGGAGAAATATTATTACTAGAAAATCTAAGATTTTATATTGGCGAAGAAAAAAATGATAAAGAATTTTGTGAAAAATTAGCAGCACATTGTGAAATTTATGTAAATGATGCTTTTGGTACAGCACACAGAGCTCATGCTTCAACAGCGGGTATTGTTCAATATGGTTTTGTTAAAGATGCTGTGGCTGGTTTTTTAATTGGCAAGGAGTTAGATATAATTGGTGGAGCAATGGAAAATGCCAAAAGACCTTTTGTTGCTGTTTTAGGTGGAGCAAAAGTTTCAGATAAAATTGGGGTTATTTCAAATCTAATTGAAAAAGTTGACATAATTATTGTTGGTGGCGCAATGGCATATACATTTTTGAAAGCTCAGGGTGAGGAAATAGGGGATTCTAGGTTCGAAGCTGACAAACTTGATCTTGCAAATGAATTATTAGCAAAAGCAAAATCAAAAAATGTTAAAGTTTTACTACCAGTGGATAATATGGCCGCTGACAAATTTGCTGCAGATGCAAATGCTAAAGTTTTTGAAGGAAATATTGATGTAGGTTGGATGGGATTAGACATTGGTCCTAAAACGATTAAGTTGTTTAGCGATGCAATTAAAGATGCCAAAACTGTCATTTGGAATGGACCTATGGGTGTTTTTGAAATGGAAAAATTTGCAACTGGAACGAAGGCGATAGCAAAAGCTATGGCAGAATCAAATGCGGTTACAATAATAGGTGGTGGAGATTCTGCAAGTGCTGTAACACAACTAGGTTATGCTGATAAAATGACTCATATTTCAACAGGCGGTGGTGCTTCTCTTGAATTTATGGAAGGTTTAGTGTTGCCAGGAATTGATTGTCTAAATGACAAATAATAAAGTATAAATAAAAAAATAAGGGGATTTAATTATGAAAAGAGATATTATTGCAGGAAATTGGAAAATGAATAACAATAAAGAGCAAACGGTTGCTCTAATTAATGAGTTAAGGCCTTTAGTGAAGGATGCAAAATGTGAAGTTGTTGTGTGTGTGCCTTTTACAAGCATTGAAACAGCAAGAAAAGCCTTGCGTGGCTCTAATATACAACTAGGAGCACAAAATGTTCATTGGGCACCAAAGGGAGCATTTACTGGTGAAATTAGTGCAGACATGTTAGCTGAGCAAAAAGTAAAATATGTTATCGTTGGACATAGTGAGAGGAGGCAATATTTTGGAGAGACCAATCAATCAGTTAATGCAAGAACTAAGGCAGCTATTGCTGCAGGACTCAAGGTTATTTTGTGTGTTGGTGAAACTCTAGAAGAAAGAGAAACAGGCAAAACAGCAACTGTTGTTACAAAGCAAACACTTGAAGCTTTAGAGGGTATTGATAAACTAGGTTTGAAAAAAATAGTTATAGCTTATGAGCCAGTTTGGGCTATTGGGACAGGTAAAACAGCTACAGCACAAGATGCAAATGATACTATTGCAATTATAAGAAAAGTTGTTAGGAAATTATATGGTAAAAATTATGCTAGGTCTATTAGAATTCAATATGGTGGCAGCATGAATCCTGGTAATGTAAAAGAATTGATGGCTATGCCAGAAATAGATGGTGGATTAATAGGGGGAGCATCGTTAAAAGCAAAAGATTTTGCTGCAGTTGTTAATGATAGATAATTGTGTTTTTAACTTATAAATATTTTAATTTAATGAAACCCCATTTTGGGGCTTCATTTATGTTTATATAAGTATTTTAAAGATTAGGAGAAGGAAAATGGATAAAAGACAAGTTGTTTTGGTAGTAATGGATGGTATTGGTAAGTCTCAAACAGGCATAGGTGATGCTGTGGCGAAAGCAAATACTCCAACTTTAGATATGCTTTTTAAGACTTGTTCTCATACATATATAAAGGCACATGGAGAAGCAGTAGGACTACCAAGCAACGAAGATATGGGTAATAGTGAAGTAGGGCACAATGCTTTAGGGTCAGGACAAATTTATGCTCAAGGTGCAAAACTTGTCAATCAAAATATTGAAACAAAAAAGATTTTTAAGTCTAATGCATGGTTAGAGTTAAAAGACAATTGCATTTCAAATAATTCAGTTATGCACTTTATTGGTTTATTGTCAGATGGTAATGTGCATTCAAATATTTCTCATTTAATTGCCTTATTAAAACAAACAAAAATAGAGGGTATAAAACACGCAAGAATACATATATTGTTAGATGGACGTGATGTGCCAGCAACTAGTGCTTTACAATATGTCTCTATACTTGAAGATGAGATTAAAAATTTAAACGACGATTCATTTTATGCTGCTATAGCTAGTGGCGGTGGAAGAATGAAAATAACTATGGATAGATATTGTGCAGATTGGGAGATGGTTAAAAGAGGATTTGATATTCATGTGTATGGTAAGGGCCGAAATTTTAACTCTGCAAATGAAGCAATCGAAATCTTAAGAAAGGAAAACCCAGGTATTGTTGATCAAAATCTCCCAGGATTTGTCATTGCAAAAGAGGGTAAGCCAATAGGTGCAATGAAGGATGGAGATAGTGTAATTTTATTTAACTTTAGAGGGGATAGAGCATTAGAAATTAGTATGGCTTTTGATAATGAAGACTTTACTGGATTTGATAGAGGCAATATGCCAAAAATACTTTTTGCCGGAATGCTTGAATATGACGGGGATTTAAAGTTGCCAAAACGCTTTTTAGTAGAACCTCCACAAATTAAAAATACTTTAAGTGAATTTTTGGTAAAAAATAAAATTTCTCAATATGCGGTATCCGAAACTCAAAAATATGGTCACGTAACTTACTTTTGGAACGGAAATAAAAGCGGCAAATTTAGCGAGAAACTTGAAACATATAAAGAGATTCCATCAGATAATGTTTGTTTTGATCAAAGACCATGGATGAAATCTGCAGAAATTACAGATGATTTAATTACTCAAATACAATCAGAAAAATATGGGTTTTTACGCTGCAATTTTCCTAATGGAGATATGGTAGGACATACTGGCTGTATGCAAGCTACTATAATTGCTGTTGAATCTGTTGATTTAGCACTTACAAGATTATTGCCGATTATAGATCAAACAAATTCGATATTAGTTATAACTGCTGATCATGGGAATGCAGACGAAATGCTTGAAAAGAAAAAGGATGGGTCTATAGAACCTAGAACTGCACATAGCTTAAATCCTGTCCCATTTATAATTTATGGAAAAAATGTAGAACTCAAAAATGGTAATTTTGGTTTAGCTAATGTTGCAGCTACAATTGTTGAATTACTAGGACTTGAACCTTTAGAAGCTTGGGAAGAATCAATGCTTAAATAAAATAATCGGTTTGATTAAAAAAACGACACCCCTTATCAATAAATAATGCGGTCTAAAAGTAGACTGTATTTTTATAGTATTTTCGTTGCACTAAAAAAGTTCATTATTATTGCTAATGCTTATATAATATGTTATTATTTGCTTATGTTTATGGTTAGGTGGGCTATAGTATTTAATGTTTAAATTATTTAAAAAGTTTACTTTCATGTCTTGGATGTTAGTTATTATAATAATTTTCGTTACAGGCCAAGCTGTAGCTGAGTTGTTTTTGCCTGAAAAAATGTCAGAAATAATTGATTATGGTATATATATAGACTATCAACCTTTATATAAACATGTTGAAATGGAGAAACCTAGGAGTATTTCTAGTATTGACTCAGAGAAAACGTTAAAAGGTTATGATTCAGATAAAATTCCAGTTTTTGAAATGATAGATGGTTTTTCTACCTATGATTTGGCTCAAACTTTGGGCGATATGGAAAATAAGACAGTCAAAGAAGCATTTAAAGATATTCCAGTAAGGGACAGTCAGGAGTTGTTTGATAATATCATGACACCTTTTTTAGATGGTTTAAAACCGTTTCAAAAAAAGGGAGCAAAATATTATGATTATAGCACTGAAGATCAAAGAATCATAAGAGAAGTTGTTGGAACTTTATTTGTTTTTGAATTGCTACCTATCACTGAAGAGGCTAAAAAAGGAGAAGATTTATTTAGTATAGATGAACTTTTAGATCAAGAGGATAATCCAGATGAAGATGCAATGGAAAATTCTTCGAATAAGAAGATAATTACTGCATGTATTTTAAATATGAAACATTCTCGTTATGGAAATATAATGCCTATACCAATTGATAAAGACGGGAAAAGGCTTGCTACCGATGAATTTGGAGAGGCAATTGACCAATCAAAACTGATTTATGTTTATTCAGACAAAGATGATAATGAAGTAGGTTCTAGAAAAGAAAGTTTTACTAAAAGACCAGATGAAATGCCAGATTATGAAACAATTATAGCTAATGGTGTTTTAGGCTTTGCGTATAAATTTAAAACTCAAAAATGGCAAAATCATGAACTTGGGAAAGAAGAGGAAGACGCTAATGATTATGCTGCAGAAGCCAATAGACAATATTTGATAAATAATGTATTAAAGTCACATGAAGATTATTTTCAAAGGATTCCTGCAAATGATACGAGTAGGTTTTATAATAGATACCAAGAACTAGAAGGGTACCTAGGTGAAATAACAAAAATATATACAACAGATGATGACTTGGTTATTTTAGGACATCTTTTGACATTAAAGAATACAAAAAATCCTAAAAAGGTTGAAAGATTAATCACATCTTTCTACATGGAAAAACCAGAAACTCTTGAAGCTGTTCAAAAAATTGATAAAAATAAGGCACAACAATTTTTTATTAAATTGAGACATTACTTGAAACTTAGTCCTGCAGGTCAAAGGGCAGATGAAGCTGTTAAAGAATTGAAAACTGGCAAGGATATGTTAATGCCAGATGGTTTTGCACCACAGACAAAGGATATGACTTTCATATTAACTAGGGGCGGGTACATGCTTTTGTTAACAGTAACAGCTTGTGTAGGCGCAATAGTTGCTGCATTGGTCAGTTCAAAATTTACAGCTGATTTTTCAGCAAGAATACGAAGTATGATTTTTGGAAAAGTCGAGTCATTTTCATTGCTTGAATTTGATAAATTTACCACTTCAAGTTTAATTACTAGATCAACCAACGATATTAACCAAATACAATCAATTATTTTGCTCGTTTTGAGAACTGGTCTTATTGCACCTATTACACTAATTGGTGGTTTTATAATGGCATTTGAGAAGTCGCCCAAAATGACAACAGTTTTGGCATATGATATGCCATTTTTAGCGATTGTAACATATATAGCTGTTATTATTGTTTATCCATTATTTAGGCTAATACAAAAAAAGATTGACAAACTTACACTTGTAGCAAGAGAATCTTTGACTGGTATCAGGGTTATCAGGGCATTTAACAAGCAGGAATATGAAAATGAAAGGTTTAAAGAAATTAACGATAGCTTAACGCGAACTGCTAGAACGGTTGGTATTTTTAATGCAGCACTTGCTCCTGTTATAGCCGTTGTTATGAATGTTTCTTTGGTTGGTGTTATATGGATAGCAAGCAAACAAATTGCATATGATGAAGATGTCAAAGTCGGAGATATGATGGCTGTTATTCAATATATGACACAAATTATGTTTGCTTTGGTAATGCTTGCAAATGTCTTTATTTTATTCCCAAGAGCAACTGCCTCAGCACTTAGAGTTAATGAAATTTTAAATACTACTCCTGAGCTTTTGGATGCAAAGGAACCTAATAGAGAATATAAAAATATTGGAAGTGTAGAGTTTAGAAATGTCTCATTTAAATATTTCAAAGAGGCAGAGCAGTATAACTTAAAAAACATTACTTTTAAAGCTGAAAAAGGAAAAGTGACTGCTATAGTTGGCGGTACAGGAAGTGGAAAATCTACAATATTAAATTTAATTCCTAGATTTTATGATGTAAACGAAGGTGAGATTTTAGTCGATGGAGTTAATGTAAAAGAGTATGTTCAATCTGAACTTAGAGAAAAAATAGGATTAGTACCACAAAGAGCCGTTTTATTTACAGGAACAATTAGAGAAAATTTGCAATATGGAAAAAGAGATGCGACTGAAGAGGAAATGTGGGAGGCCCTAACCATAGCCCAAAGTAGAAACTTTGTTTATAGAAAAGAAGGTAAGTTAGATGCTCCTGTTGCACAAGGTGGCTCCAACTTTAGTGGTGGACAAAAGCAACGTTTGTCAATAGCAAGAGCCATCATTGGCGATCATTCCATATTGATGTTTGATGATAGTTTTTCTGCGCTAGATTTTAAGACGGATAAAAATTTAAGAGCAGCACTAAAGCCAATTACTGCAAATACTGCAACTATTATTGTTGCACAAAGAATTGGTACGATTATGGACGCAGATACAATATTGGTTATGTCTCAGGGTGAAATTGTAGGAAAGGGAACACATGAAGAATTAATTAGGTCATGTGATGTATACAGAGAGCTTGCTCTTTCTCAAATGAGCGAAGAAGAATTAGGACTATAAAGGAAAGGATATTGTAATGAGAAACGATCCCAATTTAACACAGTCTTCAAATGAACCCAAACAAGAGGCTCCAACACTTAGTCTCTCATTAGGTGGTGGACCTGGTGAGATAAAAGAGGTTGTTAAGGCTAAAAATTTTAAGGAAACTTTAATCAGGTTAATTAAATATTTAAAACCTAACTATCCTATGCTTCTTTTTATGATGCTAATTGCAGCAATTGGCGCTTGGTTTGCTATTTGGGTTCCCGATATACTAAAAAAAGTTACGAATACATTAGTCGAAAGTATACAATTTTTTAAGGATATTAAACCAATTAGTGATGGCGGAAATGGTCAGTTATATAGCTATATAGCCCCTATATTGATTGTTAGTGCTTCATTGTATGTTTTAAATGCTCTTTTTCAATTTTTGGCTGGAATGATAGCGGCTATACAAGCTCAATCAGTTGTTAGAAGAATGCGTGCAAATGTTAAAGATAAGTTAGATAAAGTTGCTTTATCTTACTTTGATTGTACAACAGTAGGTGAAGTTCTGTCTCGTTTTACAATTGATATTGAAATGGTTTCATTGACTCTTCAAGAATGTTTGAATCAAATCATTTCGGGGGTAATGATAGTTGTTGGTGTGTTTGTTATGATGGTCAGAATTGACTGGTTGTTAGCCTTGATAGCTCTTGTAAGCTTGCCTGCACTTTTGATTGTATCATTACTTATTGTCAAAAAATCGCAAATTGAGTTTTCAAAACAACAGAAAAAGATAGGGGAATTAAATGGCCATATTGAGGAAATGTATACAGGGCATAATATCGTTAAGTTGTATAATTATGAAGAAAAAAGCATAGAGAAATATGAGGTAATCAATTCGGAACTTAGAAAAGCAACAAGGCGCTCACAATTTTTAGCTGGAATAATTCTACCATCTATTAAATTTATTAACAATCTAACATATGTTTCAATGTGTATTGGTGGTGGATTTAGGGCTGGTTCTGGTGTTATTACTATAGGCGATATTCAAGCAATGCTATCTTACACTAAACAATTTGCTCAACCAATTGAGAGTATTAGTAATATTGCAAATACAATTCAATCGGCAATTGCTGCAGCAGAGCGTGTTTTCCAAATTTTTGATTTGCAAGAAATGACACCAGAGGG
Source organism: Clostridiales bacterium (assembly GCA_012800525.1). Classification (GTDB taxonomy): domain Bacteria; phylum Bacillota; class Clostridia; order Christensenellales; family DTU072; genus JAAZJD01. The sequence continues at coordinate 39,545 of JAAZJD010000037.1, read as the reverse complement.
AGAAAAGAGCATTGATATCGATAACGTTAAAGGTAGAGTTACTATGAAAAATATTAAATTTTCATATGTGAAGGATATGCCTTTGATTACGGATTTATCTTTGGATGTTAAAGAAGGAGAAAGCATTGCAATTGTAGGACCTACTGGTGCTGGAAAGACAACACTTGTTAATTTGTTGATGAGATTTTATGAAGTAGATAGTGGTGAAATATTAATTGATGATATTAATATGAAAGATTATTCTAGAAAAGATTTAAGAAGTCTTTATGGTATGGTGCTGCAAGATACTTGGCTTTTCAGTGGTACAATTGCAGAAAATATTTCATATGGCAGGCCAAAAGCAACAAGAGATGAAATAATTGCAGCTGCCAAAGAGGCGTATGCACACAACTTTATTATGAGCTTAGAAGATGGATATGAAACTATTTTAAAAGAAGATGCTGCAAATATTAGCGCTGGACAAAAACAACTTTTAACTATTGCAAGAGCTATACTAAAACAGCCTAAAATAATTATTTTAGATGAAGCTACAAGCTCTGTTGATACTATGACAGAAAAATATATACAAAGTGCAATGCTTGCTATGATGGAAGGAAGAACAAGTTTTGTGATAGCACATAGATTATCAACTATTAGATCAGCAAATGTTATTTTAGTAATGAATCAAGGCGATGTTATTGAAAAGGGAAATCACGATGCGTTAATTGCCAAACAAGGTTTTTATTACGATTTATATAACTCTCAATTTGCTGGGGAAGAGGATGATATGTTCGATGTTAGCTCTTCTCAAAATGTTTGTCCAATTAATGAAACGCAATCATAAATAGGCTTGTCTAAATTACACAAAATATAGATATAAATAGTTTGTTATTGTTTTAACAAAAGCATAAAAATAGACAAGCAAAGTGTTTTTTTGCACGGTTTTTGTTTGTAAAAAACAACATATATGTCTTATAATAAAGATAGCCATTTATCATTAGGAGGATGGAATGCCAACATTTTTTACTCAAGTTTTTGAAGATGCCCAACCAGTAGCACCATTAGGATTGTTAGTTATGAAAGGTGCAGAAGAATTGGGGAAGAAAATCGATAGTTATTTGGTTTCATGGTACAACAGAGATATAGGACAAAAAAATGCCAAGTTTAGAAAAGATACATTCATTATTGAATCTTCATGTCCTAGATTTACAACAGGAGATGCTAAGGGCTTAATTTATGAATCTGTTCGTGGCTATGATTTATATATTCTTGTAGATGTAGGAAATTATAATGTGAAATATCAAATGTTCCAACAAGAAAATTCCATGTCTCCAGATGATCACTATGCGGATTTAAAAAGATTAATTGGAGCAGCTGGTGGGAAGGCTGAAAGAATCACAGTTATTATGCCAACTCTTTATGGTGGTAGGCAACATCGTAGAAATACCAGGGAAAGTTTGGATTGTGCTCAAATGCTTCAAGAGTTATTTGCAATGGGAGTAAGTGACATTATTACATTTGACGCTCATGATCCTAGAGTTCAAAATGCTGTGCCTTTGATGGGGTTTGATAATTTCTTTGCTAATTATCAAATAATGAAAAAAATTAAGCAAAGTTTTCCAGAATTGTCATTAACAAAGGAATCTTTGATGGCGGTTTCTCCAGATGAAGGAGCTATGAGTAGAAATATATTCTATGCCTCAGTTTTAGGCATTGAACTTGGAATGTTTTACAAAAGAAGAGATTATGCAACAGTTATGAACGGACGAAATCCGATAGTCGCACATGAGTATATCGGGCAAGATCCAAGAGGAAAAAATATTTTAGTTGCAGATGATATTATTGCAACCGGTGAATCCGTTTTGAGATTGTGCGAAGAATTAAAAATGCGTGGTGCAAATCAAATTTTTCTCATAACAACATATGCTTTATTTACTGAAGGAATCGAAAAGTTTGATAAAGCATATCAAGATGGCTTGTTCGATGCTGTTATAAGTACAAATTTAACTTATGTTAGAGAAGATTTGTTGCAAGCAGAATGGTTTAAATGTGCTGATGTCTCAAAATATATAGCTTATATTATTTCTTCATGCAATCAAAACAAGTCAGTTTCACCTTTATTAAATTCTGCAGATAGAATACATGAACTAATAGATGGAACTAGAGGTTAACATAAAGCCTGCATATTGTAATAAAGATAACAAAACATTAAATGTTATTACTAATTATGAAATTTAAATTTTATTTGCAAAAAGTTTAAATTATGTTATCATATGCGTAGTAGTTGATTTACTTGTTTTAATAAAAGTATGATATTTTAAATCCAATCCAATCCTAAATAATTAAATTTCATTTCATAAATCGATACGTAATTTGTTTGTTTAAGAGGTAAAAATGATAATTGAATGGCTAGGCCACAGTTGCTTTAAAATAGTTTCGGATATTGGCGTTGTAGTTGTTTTTGATCCGTTTGATCCAAAGTATACTGGGTTAGATTGCAAAAAAATTAATGCGGATGTTATTTCAATATCTCATGGGCATGGCGATCATAGTGCCTTGCATCAATTAGAAGGCTATAGTTTAGTTGTTTCAGAACATGGAACATATGAATATAAAAATATAAAAATACAAACAATTAAAAGTTTTCATGATAACAAAAAAGGGGCATTGAGGGGCGAAAATATCATATCTATTTTATATGTTGACTCATTAAAGATTTGTCATTTTGGTGATATGGGTGAAAATTTAACAAAAGAGCAAATAGAAAAAATTGGCAAGGTAGATATAATTTTGATTCCAATAGGTGGCATATATACCATAGATGCAAAGCAAGCAAAAGAATTTATTAATATTTTAAAACCTCAAATAACAATTCCAATGCACTATAATATAAAGGATTTAAAATTTGAATTAGGTTATTTGTCAACGTTTTTAGAAATGTTTGATGCAAAAGACATAAAAATAATGAAAGAGCATAGTATAAAAATTTCAAAAGAAGATTTAAAAAATCACCCTAAAATTTTAGTTTTAGGTTTTGATAGGGCTATCGAAAATAGTTAGAAGGAAGGATATTTATGACAAAAACTGTACAAAAAAATGATTTAACAGTAAAAACAATTTTTGAATTGAGAGATATGGCTAGGCAGCTAGGTAATAAAAAAGCTGCAGGAATGAAAAAAATGGAGTTAATTGCTTTTATTAATGAACAAAATGCTGAAGAAACTTCGTCTTTACAAAAAACAAATCAAGTAAGTGCTCCCAAAAACAACAACAATAATGATGAAGATAAAATAGAGGATATGGATTTTTCCTCAATGGAAATTAGAGAAGGTGTTTTAGAAATTTGTCCAGATGGATATGGTTTTTTAAGAGCACATAATTATCAACAAGGCGATGGTGATGCTTATATATCGGCTCATAAAATTAGAAAATCGGGATTGAGAAAAGGTGACATGGTCAAAGCATATGTAAAAAAACTGGCAGAAAATAGACCCTTAAATGTACAAGAGATAATTGCAATAAATGATGAAAACCCAGATTTAGCTTTTCACAGAGCAAATTTTGATTCTTTAACACCGATATATCCTGATAAGAGGTATAAACTAGAAAACCTTGAAAATACAAAAGATTTTGCAATTAGAGCTATTGATTTAGTAGCTCCTATTGGAAAAGGGCAAAGAGCTATGATTGTATCTCCTCCAAAGGCTGGTAAAACAACATTATTAAAAAAGATAGCACATAATATTAGAAATAATTATCCAGAGGTTCATTTAATTGTATTATTAATAGATGAAAGGCCAGAGGAAGTTACTGATATGCAAAGAAGCATTGATGGTGAAGTGGTTTATTCAACATTTGATGAAATGCCAGAGCACCATACAAAGGCTTCAGAAATGGTTTTGGAAAGAGCCAAAAGACTCGTTGAGCGAGGTAAAGATGTAGTAATTTTGATGGATAGCTTAACTAGATTAGCAAGAGCATATAACTTAGTAATTAATCCGACAGGGAAGACATTAAGTGGTGGTATTGATCCTGGAGCTTTGCATTCACCAAAAAGATTTTTTGGAGCTGCTAGGAATATAGAGAATGGCGGAAGTTTGACAATAATAGCCACTGCTTTAGTTGATACAGGAAGTAGGATGGATGATGTAATCTATGAAGAATTTAAAGGAACTGGAAATATGGAAATTCATCTTGATAGAAAATTATCAGAAAAAAGAATATTCCCAGCAATTGATTTAGCAAAGAGCGGAACTAGAAGAGAAGAGTTACTTTTGACAACAAAAGAACTTGAAGGTATATGGGCGGTTAGGAGAATGCTTTCTATTGGTGATACTCAAGAAGCTGCGGAAAATTTAATAGGTATGCTAGTAGGTACAAAAAATAATGAAGAATTTATTCAACAATTATCATTGCAAATTGCCCATCTTCAAAAATCTGGATATAATATAGTTTAAACTTTAGATTTTGCAAATAAAAAAGGGGTTGAAATTTAAAAAATCAACCCCTTTTTATTTTGTTGTAAATTTGACTAAATTTGATTTGATGAACCTAAAACATTTCTAATTTTATGTGCAACAATTTCTTTTACAGCGAGTCTTGCTGGTCCCAAATATTGTCTTGGGTCAAAGTGTGAAGGATTTTCACTGAAATACTTTCTAATAGTTGCAGTGATAGCCATACGTATATCAGAATCGATATTAATTTTGCAAACAGCCATTGAAGCTGCTTTTCTCAACATGTCTTCTGGGACACCTTTAGCTCCTGGCATATTGCCACCATATTTATTGATAACTTCAACCAAGTTTTGTGGCACTGAACTTGCTCCGTGTAAAACAATAGGGAAGTTTGGTAAAAGTTTTCCAATTTTTTCTAAAATATCAAAACGAAGCTTTGCTTCTCCTTTAAATTTGAATGCACCGTGACTTGTTCCAATTGCAATTGCTAAGCTATCTACGTTTGTTCTTGAAACAAATTCATATACTTCAGCAGGATCAGTATATTGGGCATCATCGGCATGAACTTTTACATCGTCTTCTATGCCAGCGAGTCTTCCTAGTTCAGCTTCTACTACAACTCCTCTATCATGTGCGTAATCAACAACATTTTTTGTTATTTTAATGTTTTCTTCTAAGCTATGGCTCGAGGCGTCAATCATTACTGAAGTAAATCCCATATCAATGCAATCTTTGCAAATTTCAAAAGAATCACCATGGTCTAGATGAAGAACTATCGGTAGATCAGTTGTCTCAACAGCGGCTTCTACAAGCTTCTTTAGGTAAACTGGATTTGCATATTTTCTAGCTCCAGCTGATACTTGCAATATTACAGGTGACTTTTCTTCTTTAGCAGCTTCAACAATTCCTTGAATGGTTTCCATGTTGTTTACATTGAATGCTCCTATTGCATAACCACCTTGGTAAGCTTTCTTAAACATTTCTGTACTTGTTACTAATGGCATAAATTACCTCCATAAAATATCTATAAATATATTATAAATTATACTATAACACATATTTAAATGCTAGTAATTATAGAGTTTGAAGTAATATTTATGTTAATATATAATCTATGAGCCTGTATGTTCACGATAAAGCATTAAAAATGCTTAAACTAAAATATTTAGTCATATCTTATAGCTGCGTGTTCACGATAAAGTAATCTTGTTCTTGCAGGCGATAAAATTGGGAAGACTATAGCCTGTGTGTTTATGGTAAAGTAATAAGGATATTTATTGAAATAAGCCAGTATGAAAAAAGATCTTAAAAAGTTGATTTTAAAAGATGAAGAAATTTTTAATTTAGAGTGTGATGACTTATATATTATCCAAAACAAGAAAGGATATACATTTACTACTGATGCTGTAATTTTAGCAAATATAGCAAAAGCAAATAACAAAGAAACGGTAGTAGATTTAGGAACAGGATCTGGAGTTATACCTTTACTGATGTTTGCAAAAACAAAAGCAAAAAAGATTTATGGAATAGAAATTCAACCAAGATTATATGATATGGCAAAAAGAAGTGTCATATATAATGGGTTAGAAGACAATATTGAAATATTAAATTTAGATATTAGAGTTACTCATAAATATCTTGCTCACGAATCTATTGATGTTGTTGTTTCAAACCCTCCATATATGCCAGTAAATAAAAATGAAACAACTAAAAAAATAAGAAAAAATATAGAAGAACAAGTAGATCTTAAAAAGTATCTTGAGCCAATAGAATTAGAGAAGCTTTTTGATGAAAATGAAATGCTAAGTGAATCTATGAATTGCAAAACAGAAATGCTAATAACATTAGATGAAATAGTTCATGAGGCATCTAAACTGTTAAAATATGGTGGCAGATTCTATTGTATTGTAAAATCAGAAAGGTTAACTGATCTTATGGTTTCGATGAGAAAATATTTGTTAGAACCTAAAAAAATTTTGCCTATTCAGCCATCTATTAACAAAGCAGTAAACACTGTAGTTGTTGAGGGCAAGAAAAACGGCAAATCAGGTATTAGAATTTTAAAACCTTTGATTATTACAGAGGGTGATGGCTCTTACACAAAAGAGGTTTATCGAATGTATTATTCAAATTTTGATAAAGGTGTTTAAAAATATAAAAATGAAGGTAAAAATGAATACATTGTATATTGTTGGAACTCCAATAGGTAATTTAAAAGATATAACATTTAGGGCTGTAGAAACCTTACAAAAGGTCGATTTTATAGCATGTGAAAATACTGCTCATACAATTGTTTTATTGAAACAATATAAAATAAATAAACCATTAGTGTCATATCACAAATTCTCTGAAAGGCAGAAAAGTAATGAAATTATTGAAAGGATTTTGGCTGGCGAAAGTTGTGCTTTAGTCAGCGATGCTGGAATGCCAGCAATAAGTGATCCTGGTGCAATTTTAGTTAGAGAAGCAATAGACAAGGGAATTAAAGTTGAAAGTGTTCCAGGTGTAAGTGCTATAACAACGGCAATTAGCATTTCAGGGCTAGATTACATTGGTTTTTCTTTTTTAGGATTTTTGCCGGAAAAGGACAAAGATAAAAGAACTATTTTATCAAATTTTAAAGAAAGTTTATATCCACTTGTTCTTTACGTAGCGCCACATGATTTAGAAAAAATTTCTCAATTTTTATTAAAAGAACTCGGAGATAGAAAAGTAACTGCAGTAAAAGAACTTACAAAAATTTATGAAACAGTATATGAAACTTCCTTATCAAATTTTGAAATCGATAATACTAAAGGCGAATTCGTATTAATTATTCATCCTGCAGAAAAAAAGGAACTAGAAGATGGGGAAATAATTGAATTAATTAAACAGGAACTTCAAAAAGGCAGAACAAAAAAAGAAACAGTTAGCTATTTATCAAGGAAATACAATATTAATAAGAATAGAATATATCAGCTTACTCTATAATATATTGAACTTATAGGTGTATTTATGATAAAATTTTTATATAAATTTATGGAGGCGAGAAATGGAAACAAAGCGTACAAGATGGTATAAGGATGCAGTTTTTTATCAAATATATCCTCGCAGTTTTTGTGATAGTAATGGCGATGGGATAGGAGATTTGCAAGGAATTATTTCAAAACTGGACTACTTAAAAGATCTAGGCATAAATGCAGTTTGGTTGTCACCAATTTATGCATCACCAAATGATGATAATGGGTATGATATTTCTGATTATAGACAAATCATGCCAGAATTTGGAACTTTAGATGATTTTAAAGAAATGGTCTCAGAAATGAAAAAAAGAGATATAAAGCTTGTTATGGACTTAGTTGTAAACCATACTTCGGATGAACATATATGGTTTCAAGAAAGCAAAAAAGGTAAAGATAATCCATACAGAGACTATTATATATGGAAAAAAGGAAAAGGTAAGGATGGAAGAAAAGTGCCAAATAACTGGACTTCAAGGTTTACTGGTTCAGCTTGGGAATATGATGAAACGACTGATGAGTTTTATTTGCATTTATACTCTAAAAAACAGCCTGATCTTAACTGGGAAAATCCAAAAGTAAGACAAGAAGTAATAGATATTTGTGAGTATTGGTTTGCTCTTGGTGTTGATGGATTTAGATGTGATGTAATATCTTGTATTTCAAAAAATCAAGATTTTCCAGATGGTAAGTATAACCTTGTATTGAGAGGAGATGAACATTTTACATTAGGTCCTAGAATTCATGAGTTTTTAAATGAATTATATGAAAAATCATGGGGTTTACATGATTCGATGATTGTTGCAGAGGCCATAGGCTGTGGTTACAAAGATGCACCAGATTTGATTGGAGAATCGAGACGAGAGCTTGATACCATGATTACATTTGAACTTATGGAAGTAGATATGTTTATGAACTTTTTACCAATGAAGTTTAATTTGAAAAAATTTAAAAAGGTACAGCGTAATTGGCAAGAGCTTCCTGCAGATTGTTGGCCAACATTATATTATGAAAATCATGACCAACCAAGAAGTGTTAGTAGATATGGAAATGGTGAAGGAATATATAAGAAGCAATTAGCTCAAATGTTAGCGGTTTCATATATGATGCTTAGAGGAACTCCTTATGTTTATCAAGGGCAAGAAATAGGAATGAGCAATATTAAGTTAAAAGATGAAGAATATTTAGATATTGCCTCTATTCAAGTTTTTGATCTAATTAAAAAGTATTTTAGGCCAATAATGCCAATAGCAAGAAAAATTATGGCTAAAAGAGCAAGAGATAATGCAAGAACTCCTATGCAATGGACATCTGAACCAAATGCTGGATTTACAACAGGAACACCTTGGATGAAAATAAATCCAAATTATGCTGATAGAAACGTAGAAGATCAAAAGAAAAATCCAAACTCTGAATTAAACTTTTATAAAAAATTAATAGCCTTTAGAAAAGGAAATGCGGTAATTAGAGATGGCAGTTTTACTGAATATTTCCCAAATAGCAAGAAAATATATTGCTTTGAGAGGGCTTTAAAAAACAAAAAGTATTTAGTAATTTGCAATTTTAAAGAGGAATCAATAAATGTCAATGTAGATTTGTTAGGATTTAAAGGTGCAAAATTAGTAATGAGTAATTATGCAAAACAAGATGAAATATTGGGTGATGCAATAAGACTTGGAGTTTATGAAGCTGTGATTTATGAATATAGTAATACAGAAAATTAATCACTTTTTAATAGGGTAAAAGTTAATAATATTTTTGCAATAAAAAAGCCAGAAATCAAAACTTCTGGCTTTTGTTTTTTTGATAAATGTTAGTATTATTTTAAGTTTGCAAAGTATTTAATTGTACGAACCATTTGGCTTGTATAGCTTTGCTCATTGTCATACCAGCTAACAACTTTTACCAACGTTTTTCCATCAGCTAATGCCATAACTTTTGTTTGTGTAGCATCAAATAAAGATCCTTCTGTGATTCCGATAACATCTGATGAAACAATTGGTTCTTCAGTGTAACCAAAACTTTCACAAGCTGCTGATTTCATAGCTGCGTTTACATCGGCTGCTGTAACTGATTTTGTGCATACTGCTGTTAATTCTGTTAATGAGCCTGTTGGGGTTGGAACTCTTTGTGCTGAACCATCTAATTTACCTGCGAGTGCTGGAATTACAAGACCAATTGCTTTTGCAGCACCAGTGCTGTTTGGAACGATATTTACTGCAGCAGCTCTTGCTCTACGTAAATCACCTTTTCTATGAGGTCCATCTAAAACCATTTGATCTCCAGTATAAGCATGGATGGTTGTCATAAGTCCATTTTCAATGTTTGCTAGATTATGTAGCGTGTTAGCCATTGGTGCTAAGCAGTTTGTTGTACATGAAGCAGCAGATATTATTGTATCTGAAGCCTTTAAAATATTTTCATTAACTGAGAACACTATTGTTGGTAAATCATTACCTGCTGGTGCAGAAATAATAACTTTTTTTGCTCCTGCATCAATATGTGCCTGTGATTTAGCTTTTGATGTGTAAAAACCAGTACATTCTAAAACCATATCAACATCTAGTTCTTTCCAAGGTAATTCTGCAGCATTTGCTTTTGCATAAATTGGAATTTCTTTTCCATCTACTTCTATTGATGCTTCATTAGCTTTAACTGTGCTTGCTAATTTATATCTTCCTTGTGCTGAGTCATATTTCAACAAATGAGCTAACATTTTTGCATCTGTTAAATCATTAATCGCTACAACTTCATAACCTGGTGCACCAAACATTTCTCTAAATGCTAAACGACCAATTCTTCCAAAACCGTTAATTGCTACTCTTACATTTTTTGCCATATATTTAATCCTCCGATAAATTATTTTCCTTAGCTATTGTATCACTTGAGTGTAAATATTCGCAACTAAAAAAAGGCTTCTATTTTAACATTAAAGCCTTTAGTTATGATATTTTATGTTTTATTAAATTGAATGTGAAATTATTTGACTATAAAGTTTACTATCCTATTTTTAACATATATAACTTTAACAATAGTTTTGTTGTCAAGTAATCCTAATTCTTTGACTTGATTTATCACTTCTTCTTCTGTTGCATTTACTTCAACTGTAACTTTACCTCGAACTTTTCCAAGGATTTGAATCGGAATTTCAATGCAATCTTCGATTAGTTTTTTTGGATCAAATTTAGGCCAATCAGATTTTTCTATATATTCGCCAGTTAAAATGTGATAAATTTCACTAGTGATATGAGGAGCAATAGGGTATATAAGCTTACACACTGTAATATATTCATTTATTGTGATTTTACCTCTTGAATAAAATCCATTGACTGCTTCCATTACAGCAGCTATAGCTGTGTTAAATTTGCAAGCTTCAATATCATCTGAAACCTTTTTGATAACGGCATCGAGGTTAACATCTGAGGTATCGCAATTGTCTACAAGATAGTCTTGTAAATTCCAAAGTCTCTTGATAAATCTATCACTGCCTTTTATCCCATCAGGAGACCATGGTGCTGGTTTTTCATAATCGCCAATAAACAATATAAAGGTTCTAAGAACATCGGTTCCAAATTCTTTTATAACATCATCTGGATTCACTACATTGCCAAGTGATTTGCTCATTTTTTCTCCATCGGCTCCTAAAATTAAGCCTTGCATTGATCTTCTACGGTATGGTTCCTTATGTGTAACAACACCTATATCATATAAAAAGTGATTCCAAAATCTTGAATATATTAAGTGTCTAGTAACATGTTCCATGCCCCCGTTATACCAATCAACTTGTCCCCAATATTTATATGCATTAGGGTTAACTACATAATTATTGTCTTTAGGACTCATATATCTTAAAAAGTACCAACTGCTTCCTGCCCATTGTGGCATAGTGTCGGTTTCTCTTGTAGCTTTTCCACCACATTTTGGACATATTGTATTAACCCATTCTGTACATTTTGCTAGAGGAGATAGGGCATCATCACTAGGGGAGAAATCTTCTAAATGAGGTAATTCTAGTGGCAAATCTTTTTCATCCATTGGGACTTGTCCACATTTTGGACAATTAATTATTGGTATAGGTTCTCCCCAATAACGCTGTCTATTAAATGCCCAATCTTTCATTTTGTAGTCTACTTTAGGATATCCAACCTTCAAAGATTGCATCTCTAAAATAATTTTTTTGATTGCATCAGGAACATTTAGTCCATTGATTAGGGGAGAGTTAACAAGTACGCCAACTCCATCTTTAGCACAGTATGGTTCTTCTTGGACATCAACATCACCTTTGATGACTTCTATGATTGGTAGGCCAAATTTTTTAGCAAAATCCCAGTCTCTTTGATCGTGTGCAGGAACTCCCATAATTGCTCCTGTGCCATAATCCATCATCACATAATCTGCGGTAAATACAGGTATAGCTTGATTAGTTATAGGATTAATCGCTTTCATGCCTTCAACCAAAATTCCAGTTTTTTCTTTATTCATTTGAATTCTATCAAATTCTTTTTTAGAGAGGGCACTCTCTTGATAGTCAGTTATCTCTTCAAAGTTTTGAATTTTTTGAATATTTTCTTTTAATATTGGATGTTCTGGTGCTAAAACTAAGAAAGTTGCACCATAAATGGTGTCGGGTCTAGTTGTATATACATCAACATATAATTTTTCTTTACCTATTTCAATCGGGAAAGTCACTATTGCACCAGTTGATTTACCAATCCAATTTTGTTGCTCCACTTTGATTCTTTCTGGGAAATCTACATCATTTAGGCCATCTAGAAGTTTTTCAGCATAGTCTCTTATTTTTAAAAACCATACATCTTTTTCTTTTTGTACAACTGTAGTTCCACATCTATCACAAACCCCTTGTTGGCTTTCTTCGTTTGCTAACACAACATTACAACTAGGGCAAAAGTTGACTAAAGTTGTCGATTTATATGCAAGATTCTTTTTAAATAATTGCAAGAAAATCCATTGTGTCCACTTGTAATAGTCGGGTTGCGTTGTATCTACCACTCTATCCCAACAAAAACTAAAACCTAGGGATTTTAATTGTTTTGTGAAATTAGCAATATTTTTGTCAGTTACAAGCCTTGGATGTTGCTTTGTTTTAATCGCATAATTTTCTGTGGGGAGACCAAAAGCATCATATCCAATTGGAAATAAAACATTAAAACCTTCTAATCTTTTTTTCCTTGAAACTACTTCAATAGAAGAAAATGCTCTTACATGCCCGACATGTAGGCCAGATCCACTTGGATATGGGAATTCTATAAGTCCATAAAATTTGGGTTTTGATAAATCCTCGTGAACTTCAAATACACTGTTGTTATACCAATAATTTTGCCATTTTTTTTCAATTTTTTTAAAATCATATGATTTTGCCATCTTAATACCTCTAGATTTCACAATATTGCTCAATGAAATTATAGAAATATTAACATATCAACGTATTTTTCTACAACTATAATCACTAAAATGATATTATTTTAGATGACTTGATATAAAATAAGATGAAATTAAGTATGATATTTTTGAATATATTTTGAAAAAAAAACAACAATTTTGATATTTATTGCTTATACGTATCGGAAAATGTATAATTTATGCATGGAATTAAAACGCAGCAACATCTTTAAAATTTTAAAGATTTTCTTAATCGCATTGCTAGTTGTGGCACTAGTTACTAGTACCATTTTAGTTACTAAAATAGGAGACGAAAAGCCACAAGGACTTTTAGCAAAAGAATCTTTAGATAATATGCCCAAACTTATATATTCAGAAACAAGTGTTTCAAATTTTAAGGAATCGATGGGAATTTATTTGAAAAAAATAATTGGTTTATCAAGTGAGGTTAGAACAAATTTTAGTTTAATTACAAATGCTTTGCTTGAAGTATTTCAAAGTGCTCAAATCTCTGGTGATAAATTAGATAAGTTTAGCAAATATCTTGATGAAAAATCGGAAGAAAAAAGCGGAACCCAGTCAGAACTTGCAATGTTTCTAGAAATGATGTACTCGGAAGTGCAAAAAACCGATTCAGAGGGAAATCTAGTATTTGATGCAAACGATAATCCTGTGATGGTAAAAAAATTTGATCCAGAAGGAAATATGTACAAATTTTTTCAATATGAAAAATATCAAAATACAATCGATGAAATTATGCAAAAGACTGGCATTACTCTTCATGAAATAGGGAAAATTGGATATTATTCTACTTTATTCTTTAGTAACGAAAACACAAAAGTGCAATTTGAAAAATTAGGAGAAAAAGGCTTTACAACATTATTTGTAGATATAATATTTTCCTTGCAAATAACTAGAAATTTCTTAGATGAAGGGGGCTCTTTACCCGAAGCAAGAATGATTGGTGAGTTGTTGTATCAAACCGGAAGCGATTTAAAACAAATTATTGATACATTGGGTGTCACTTTTTTAGCTAATTTAATAGCACCCGAAGACCCATTTAATATTTTCAGTGCTGAAAACATGTCACAAATTAAAGAAGATTTTAGTAAAATCGAAAACAGTCCAAGCGAAGTGGAATTGCTTAGCATGATAGAAGATGTAGAAGAACTAGTGGAAATTATATCTTCTTCAAGAGAGTCTATAGAATTTTTAATTCTTTTATTAAAAAACATCTTATTAGAAGTGAAAAATTTGAGCTTTGAAAACTTTGTTAAGTTTTCAGATCAATATGAAGTTAATAGAATAAAGTATGAAAAAATTGCATTTGCGATGTTTGCAAGTCAAATAAATAGAGGAATAGAGTTAACTAAGGGCGAATCTAAATTTGATTCAAACGAAAAAATAGTTGAAAATATATCAAATTTATTAACTCGTAACAAAAGTTTTAGGGGTGGTTTAGTAACTGAAGAAGAGAAAAATGCATATTGTAGCGAAGTTGGTGAAAAAATAGAAGGATTGTTAAATGACATTGAACGCATTGCATTAATTGGCAAAGATATAGCTTCTTTAGAGACATTTAACAATATGCCATCAAACGATAGATTAGAACTTGATAATTTTGTCATAAAATATAAAGGATATGATTATTCATATTTAGAAGGGACTACTGACTTTACAAGTGTTTTATTTGTAACCGTGATGTTGGAGTTGTATGTAAACTCATATAATCTAATATTAGCAGGGGTGCAAATTTAAATAAAAAATATGGAGCTTAAGAATATGGTGTTATTAAAGGCAGAAAATTTAACAAAAGAATTTATTGAAGGAACAAAGGTCATAGATGATATCTCATTAGAAATTAATCAAGCTGATTTTGTATCGATATTCGGACCTTCAGGCTCAGGTAAATCTACGTTACTAACAATACTTGCAGGCATTGATAAACCAAGTAGTGGTACAGTATATTTAGATGGAATTGATTTGTCTAACGCATCAGAAAAAGAATTAGCAATATTAAGGCGAACAAAAGTTGGCTATGTTTTTCAGTTTTTTAATTTAGTTCCATATATGACAGTAAAAGAAAATATTATGCTTCCACTTATATTGAATGGGAAAGTAACAAAATCAATGGAAGCAGATGTCGATGTTTTGATGCAAGATCTTGGAATAGCATCATATGCGGATCGTTTGCCTTCTAAATTGTCAGGCGGAGAGCAGCAAAGAGTTGCAATTGCAAGAGGCATGATATTTAAACCAGAAATTTTATTTTTAGACGAACCGACTGGAAATTTAGACAGTAAAACTGGTCACGAAATCATGTTGCTTTTATCTAGAATAAATAAAGAATATGGAACAACAATAGTTCAAGTGACCCATAGTAAAGAAAATGCGAAATTCTCTTCAAGGTTAATCTTTATTAAAGACGGTAAATTAGTTTCAGAGCTTGACATAGATGCAACAACAGCAAATGCTGATATAGAAAATATTAAAAAAGAGGTCTAAAGCACACTATAATAGAGGAAAAACATGAAATTATTACTGAAAAATACGCTTAGATCTTTACGATCAAATAAAGGGCAGATATTTGTAATTATACTGACTATAACTTTGATTACAGCTATGGTTTTCATAGCCATGTCTATGTTTGATATTTTCTATAATATTCATATGTCTGAATTTGATAGGATAGCAAATGGTGCAGATATGTTAGTCGGTTCACATTCTGAAAGTAATGAACTATATTCTAAAGCACGGTTAGATAATTTGTTAGATGAAAAAGACATAAAAGATATAAAATATTTTACAAAATTTGCTTCTGTTTTAAAAACGGAAAGCGATACAAAAACGGTTTTAGTAGAAGCAACGGATTTAAAAACATATTTAGAAAAAAATCCAATTAGATATATTGAAAAATATAATCCGACAACCGCAACAAATAATGATTATTGGTTTGTTGGAGCAAAAAACTTGAAATTAATAGATGCAAGTAGCTTTGGAAATGCAGGTGGCGATACAACGGCGGGATATCCTATAGTAATAATAGATAGCGGTTTTGCTAGAAAGTCTAATATACAAGCTGGCGATATTATTGAGATTTTCATTCCTACATTTTCAAATTATATTAAAATGAAAGTTGGTTTTATTGCAGTAAAAGAAGGCATTTTTTCATCCCCCGCAAGCAAGAATATTTTAGTGGATTCCTCTTCAATAGAAAATATGGGGCAATTAACAGCTACATATATTACGTTTAATAGTAAATCTGATTTTGCTAAATATGAAGGTTTGATAAAAAAAGAATTCCCTGCAGTTGATGTAACTGAAGGTAATTCATATGAATATGTAATGGGAATGGTTAAGAATAATACTCTTCTAATGAGCATTGCTTTAATTGTTTTAATTGTAACAATGATGATAATTTTATATTCTACCTATGCTATCATAGCAAAGCATAGAGTAAAAGATTTGATTGTATTTAAGTCTATTGGAGCAACACCCAGACAAGCCTCCTTAATATTGCTACTTGAAGTTTTTGCATATGTAATCATCGGAGTGTTCTTTGGACTTTTGTTTGGAAGATTTCTTTTTACTCTAGTGTTGAGATTAATGCTACCTCAAGCTATGCATGCCATTGCTTTCCCTATATGGAAATACTTAGTTTCTATTGGAGTGACTCTATTGGTGACTGTTCTATCTACAATAGGAATCATATATTCAATTGGGAAGAAAACAATTATAAACTTAAAACAAGATACAGTTAAAATAGCAAAGCTGTTTAAACCAATATTTACTCTAGTATCACTTTTATCTTTAATTATTCTAACAGTGGTTTATTTTGTTGTAGATGTTTATGTTGTGAAAACAATTGCAGCATATTTGATTGTTTTTTCTATAATACTATTTGTGATAAGTGTTAGCGGTTATTTGTTTAATTTATTAGCTAAATGGATTAGAAAAACACCATTTGCGCTTAGTGGATATGCTTCAACTAGAAGTAGTGCTGTTAAAAATCTAGCAACTTTACTTGCATTAGTAATTACGTTTTCATTTTTTGTTGTACAATTAGTCGATTTAGTTCAAATTGCGGTTGTGCCTTTTAATTCTAGATATCAAGCTGATTATGTTGTTGTAGCACAAAAATCAGCCGATGGAAAAGATTTCGAAGCATTTAATAATGATGTGATTTTGAAAGTAGAGGGGGTAACTGAATCTACTTATTACAATACAGTTTCGTTTATATATCCTGGAAACACAAATCCAACATCTGGTGATATGGCAATATATGGGATTTCCAGCAAAGAGCATCTAAAATATGCGACTACAAATTTGGATCCTAAAACATATGAAAGATGGGATAAAGAGCCAAACCCAATAGTGCTATCAAACGATGTAATGTTAAGACTAAATTTACAATTAGGCGACAAAGTGGAACTTCAACCATTTTCTTTGGATTTTAGATCTTCGCCTCAAACATTCACGATAGTAGGTATTGATTATACACTTTCAGAGTGGGATCAATTAGGATATGCTAAATATGGTCAAATTGCAAGAATGTCTCAACCAGTGACATTTATGATTCAATCCGACAAAGATATTTTCTTGAATTTAAGAGAAAATGTAGAAAATTCAGGCTTAAAGCAAACATATGCATTAAAGTTTGAAGAATGGGCTTATTTAGACCAAGATACAAGCCAAAGCATTTCTTATTTGCTAGCTTTTGTGCAAACTCTAGTGTATATAGTTGCAATTATTGGCATTTTAAATATGACTATAATGACATCTTATAACCGACAAAATGAGTTAGATATATATAAAATTTCTGGCATGAGTGATGGTGACTTCTTGAAATTTAGTTTTGGAGAGGGCCTTTTGATTGCTTTAACGGGAGGAATTCTTGGTATTATTGCAAGCTTTTTTATCAATCTTGCAACACCTATGTTTAACAACATAATCAATAAATATGTCAAACTGAAAGTTTTCCCATATGAAATCATTGTAGTATTTTTGATTGCAGCGAGCTTGTTTTTGGGCGTTTGGATGATTATTGCATTTTTTAATAAAAAAAGATCGATAAGCTCATTTAACAAGCGCTTTAATGAATAAAAAAGCTTGTTCTTTACAAAAAATCAACTAATTTTTTAAGTGCATTTAATGTAGATGTTTTTGTTGTAATACTTTCTCATCTCTATCTTTGAATTTAAAGTCACTAAACTATTTTATCTTATGATATAGTGTGTTTTTATGTTTATTTTAGATATAAGATGGTTTATTTTGTTGTTTCTATAATGTTAAAATGTTATGCTTTACTATAATAAAATGTTAAAAGAGGTACACTAGTGGGACAAAATGTATTAGACACCCTAAAAGAAAGAGGGTTTATTAAACAGGTGGTTTTCGAAGAAGACCTTTATAAATTGTTAGGAGAAGAAAAAATTAAATTTTATGTTGGCTTTGATCCTACAGCAGACAGTTTGCATGTTGGACATTTTGTAGCTTTAATGGCAATGGCTCATTTGCAAAAGGCTGGACATACCCCTGTGATTTTAATTGGCGGTGGAACTGCGATGATTGGGGATCCATCTGGTAGAACGGATATGCGCTCTATGTTAACCCGTGAAGACATTGTGCATAATGTTAATTGTTTTAGAACACAGATGAGTAGATTTTTTAGTTTTGAAGGCGAAAATGCCGCATTTTTTGTAGATAATGCTAATTGGTTGCTTAACTTAAATTATGTTGATTTTCTAAGAGATATTGGTTCACTTTTTTCAGTAAATAGAATGCTTACCGCAGAATGTTTTAAATCGCGCTTGGAAAAAGGGTTATCTTTTTTAGAATTCAACTATATGTTGATGCAAGCTTATGATTTTTTATATTTGTGTCAAAATCATGGTGTGGTTTTACAATGTGGTGGCGATGATCAATGGTCTAATATTTTGGCTGGGGCAGATTTAATTAGGCGAAAGGAACAAAAACCAGCATATGCAATGACTTTTTCTCTTTTGCTAAAAGCAGATGGAGAAAAAATGGGAAAAACTGCAGGAGGAGCCCTTTGGCTAGATAAAGAAAAAACATCTCCTTATGATTTTTATCAGTATTTTAGAAATGTCGCTGATGAAGATGTTTCAAGTTGTTTAAGATTTTTAACATTTTTACCATTAGATGAGATTAATTCAATGGTTAATTGTTTTAGTATTGTTGATGGAGTAAGACAGTATGATAAAGCTATCAATGATGCAAAGGAAAGATTAGCATATGAAGTTACAAAATTAGTTCATGGCGAAAATGAGGCTAAATTAGCATTAGAACAAGCAAGGGGAGCATTTGGTGCTGGAGATGTCATGCCAGAAGCAATAATACCCAAAGGGTTAGATACTTTGGTGGATATAATTGTAGAACTAGGACTTGAGGCAAGCAAAGGAGCAGCTAAACGTCTTATACAAGGTGGTGGGATAAAAATCAATGATGATAAGATAGGGGATATAGAGTATGTTGTTCCACAAAGCTTGCTTGAAAAAGGATTTGTTTTGCATAAAGGGAAAAAGGTGCATTTGCAAATTTATGTAAAATAATGCATGTTATTGTGGAGATAATATTTTGAGATTTGAAACAATATCAAATAAACTTAGGCACGAATATATAATAAAAAAAAGCAGATTTATTTGTGATTTAATGTATTGTAGTAGTTTAGAGAATGTTAAAATAGCTCTCAATAATATAAAAAACGAATTTCCTGATGCAACACATCATTGTTATGCGTATATTGGCTTGCCTGGCTCAAATGAGTTTGAATTTAAAGATGATGGGGAACCAAGTGGTACAGCAGGAATGCCTATATTAAATGCACTTAAAATCAATGGTCTTGAGGGAGTTCTTGCTGTGATTACAAGATATTTTGGTGGAATAAAACTTGGTGCAACCGGTCTTAGTGCAGCTTATGCAAAGGCGACTCAAGAAGCCATATCAAAAGCGAAAAAAGTTGAAGCAATATATTCTTTATTTTTAACTTTTTCTCTTGATTATTCAACATTTGAAATGTTAAAGGCTAACAAAAATTTGACTTATGATATTGTTGAAATTGATTACGGACAAGAAGTTAATATAACAGTGGCCGTTCCTAAAGAAAATTTTGAGGACTTTAAAAATCTAGTTTATGGTTTAACTAGTTCTCAATTTGAGGTAAGTATAATAAAAGAAGACTATCATTATTATTAAAAAATAAGGTTATAAAAATTATTTGTCATCAATAAAATATTATGAAAGAAGTGAATATACAAGAAATTAAATATGGGAAAAAGTTTGCAGAACTTATTGTTGATGGCGAAGTTTATAAGAAAATAAGTCTTGAAGCATTAGTTAAGAGTGGAATTTCTAAAGGTATACTAAATAAAAGTGAATTTAACAAGTTTTTAAACTTAAACGAAAAGTTAACAGCAAAGGAAGATTTATTTAGTACACTTTCAAGGTCATTAAACAAATCTGAATTTGAGTATAGACAAAATTTAAAAAACAAGCAATATTCAGATGAAAGTGTTGATTATGCCATTAGTATTGCAAAACAATATGGATATGTAGATGATTTAAATTTCGCGAAACAATATATTGATTCTAAGAAAAAACAAGTAGGCGAGTTTAAATTGAGGTATGATTTAGGATGTAAGGGAGTATCTCAAGAAATAATTGAAAAGGCAATAAGTTTAATAGAACTTGATGATGAAAATAGTTGTTATCAAGTTTTAGAAAAATATTTAAAAAATAAGCCTTTAGATTTCAAAACAAAACAGAAAGCATATCGTTTTTTAGCCTCAAAAGGATTTGCATATGACTTAGTTAATAAGGTATTGGATATGTTTGAGTTTAAAAATGATTATGAATAAAGCTTGATATTCCAAATTCAAGTAATAAATAAAAATGGAGTTAATAATGGAGAAAAAAAAGTTTTATATTACAACACCTATTTATTATAGCAGTGGTAATTTTCATTTAGGTCACTGCTATACAACAGTTATATGTGATGCTTTGGCTCGTTTTAAAAGAATGGATAATTATGATGTTTTTTATTTAACTGGAACTGATGAACATGGTCAAAAAGTTGAAACAAACGCACAAAAGGTGGATATGTCACCTCAAGATTTTGTTGATAAATTGTATGATCAAATAGTTTCTTTATGGGAACTTCTTGGAATTAGTTATGATAAGTTTATTAGAACCACTGATGATTACCATGTTAAAACTGTGCAAAAAATCTTTCAAAAATTGATGGATAATGGTGATATATATAAATCTAAGTATGAAGGAATGTATTGTACACCATGTGAAAGTTTTTGGTCAGATGCGCAATTAAAAGATGGTAAATGCCCAGACTGTGGAAGAGAAGTTAAATTAATGAAAGAAGAAAGTTATTTCTTTAAATTAAGCAAATATCAAGATAAATTACTCAAGCTTTACGAAGACAATCCTGATTTTATTTCGCCTAAAAGTAGGTTAAATGAAATGATAAATAACTTTTTAAAACCAGGATTAAAAGATCTTTGTGTTAGTAGAACTTCATTCAAGTGGGGAGTTCCGGTTCCATTCGATGATAAACATATTATCTATGTTTGGGTTGATGCTCTTTCAAACTATATTACTGCACTTGGTTATTTATCTGAAGATCCATCATTGTTTAATAAATATTGGCCAGCAGACATACATATGATGGGAAAAGAAATTGTTAGATTCCATACTATAATTTGGCCTGCACTACTAATGGCGCTTGGCGTTGAGCCGCCTAAAAGAGTTTATGGGCATGGTTGGCTTTTATTTGGTGGAGATAAAATGAGCAAATCTAAAGGAAATATTACTGATCCTTTCTTGCTATGTGAAAGATATGGTGTTGATGCGGTGAGATATTTTTTACTTAGAGAAGTACCTTTTGGCAATGATGGCATATATACTAATTTAGCCTTTTTAAATAGAACTAATGCGGATTTAGCAAATAGCTTGGGTAATTTAGTTAGCAGGACTACTGCTATGATAGAGCAGTATTTTGATGGAGTGCTTCCAGGACCAATAGAAAAAGAAGATGTAGATTATGAATTAATAAATATAGCAAATTCACTTTATGAAAAGTTAGTAGATTGCATGGATAATCTTTTAATACAAGAAGCTTTAGAGGAAATTTTTAAATTAATACATAGAGCAAATAAATATATAGATGAAACAACACCTTGGCTATTAGCAAAAGATCCCTCTAAAAAGGTTCGTTTAGGCACTGTTTTATATAATCTTGCAGAATCATTAAGAATAGCTGCAATGTATTTATCTAGTTTTTTAATCGAAACTCCTCAAAAAATTATGGATTGTTTTGGAGAATATTTACCTAGTAATTTTGATGAAAATAATATAACTTTTGGACAGTTAAGGCAAGGTATTAAAGTTAAAAGATCTAGCATACTTTTCCCTAGATTTAATGTAGATAAGGAGTTAGCAGAGATGGATAAAATTCTAGATGATATGAAAAAAATTGATGATGTAAAAATAGATAGTACTCCCCAAATCAGCATAGATGATTTCTCAAAAATTGAATTAAAAGTTGGCAAAATATTAGAATGTGAAAAGCTTCAAAAATCTAAAAAATTGTTAAAATCTAAAGTGGAAATTGGAAATGAGGTTAGAACAATATTAAGTGGGATAGCTCAATTTTATGATCCGAAAGATTTAATCGGCAAATCTGTTGTCGTTGTAGCCAATTTAGCTCCTGCAAAACTTTTGGGAGAAACAAGTGAAGGTATGATACTTTGTGCAGAAGATACAAAAGGAAATGTTGTTATTGTATCGCCAGAAAAAGCACTAGAATCGGGAAGTATTGTTTCATAATTATATGGTGAAAAGGGATGTTAATAGATACACACGCACATTTAAATGATGAAAGATATAGTAATGAAATTGATCAAATTATTTCAGATTTTAAAAATTATGATTTATCAAAAGTAATTTGTGTTGGATATGATAGGTTATCAAGCGAAAAAGCTGTTAATTTAAGTAAACAATATGATGAAATTTATGCGGCAGTGGGAATACATCCACACGATGCGAAAAATGCAACCAAGGATGATTATTTGTATTTTAGTAAAATAGCACATGAAGAAACTGTTGTTGGTTATGGCGAGATTGGATTGGATTTTTATTATAATTTCAGCGATAGAGCACAACAAGAAAAAGCTTTTATTGAACAGCTTCAGGTAGCTTATGATTGTAAATTACCAGTGATTTTACATGTTAGAGATGCATTTCAAAGAAGCTATGAAATTTTAAAAGCTAATAGGGATTTGCTTAAATATTCGGGAGTAATGCATTGCTATTCTGGAAGTGCTGAAATGGTAAGTTTATATGCTGATCTTGGCTTATATATAAGTTTTTCCGGGGTAATTACTTTTAAAAATAGCAATAAACAAGCGGTTGTTGAAGCAACTCCAATTGATAGGTTGTTAGTTGAAACAGATAGTCCATATTTAGCACCACAGCCATTTAGAGGAAAGCAAAATTATCCCCAATATGTAAAATATGTGGTAGAGCAAATGCAAAAGTGGCTACCCCAAATTGATGTAAAAAAAGTGACTACGAATAATGCATATAGGTTATTTAGTAAACTTTCAATTTAATAAAGGAAGGTAGTATTATGAAAGATAGACAGTTTTCGTATAACTATGGTGATAATAATATATATGTAAATTTAACAAACAAATGTTCTAACAGTTGTGATTTTTGCATTAGAAAAACAAATTGTTTTACTGATTTAAACTACAATTTGTGGTTAGAATATGAGCCTAGCGTTCAAGAGGTTATAGATTCTATTAGTGAAGAAGATTTAATCAAAGCTAAAGAAATTGTTTTTTGTGGTTATGGGGAACCTACATATAGAATCAATGAACTAGTAGAGCTTGGGAAATATTTTAAATCTAAAGAAAAAATAACAAGATTAAATACTAATGGACAAGGTAACTTAATCAATAAAAAAGATATAACACCATTACTTAAAGGGGCAATAGATATCGTAAACATATCATTGAATGAGGCGACTCCTGAGAAATATCAAAAAATTTGTCATTCAATTTATGGTGAAGGGGTGTTTGAAGAAATACAAGATTTTGCAATGAAAAGTAAAAAATATGTTGATAGGGTTATTTTTTCAGTGGTCGATGTTATACCTAAAGATTCTATAAAAAAATGCAAGGAAATTGCACAAAAACTTGGAGTTGAATATAGGATACGAGAATATACTCCTTAAATTTTAGGGCATTTTATGAAAGAATTGTTAGCAAAATTCAAATACAAAAAATCCCTAGGTCAAAACTTTATTTTTGACACTAAGCTTTTAGATGCAATTGTTTTAGATGCAAAAATTGATGAAAATGATGTTGTTGTTGAAATAGGAACAGGGTCTGGGACACTCACAAGGGTGTTATCAAAAACAGCAAAGAAAGTTTTTTCTTTTGAGGTTGATAGAGATCTTTTGCCAATACTTGAAGAAAGTTTAAAAGGATTAGATAATGTAGAGATTGTTTTTAAAAATATTTTAAAGATAAATCATCAAGATTTTTTTGATATAATTTGCAATGATTTCAAAGTAGTTGCTAATATCCCATATTACATTACAACTCAATTAATAATGTATTTTTTAGAAAGTGAGTTGCCAGTCAAGTCCTTGACTTTAATGGTGCAAGAAGAGGTGGCTAGAAGATTAATTGCCAGGCCAAATACACCTGATTATGGTGCGATAACCCTTGCTTTACAGCTTGAAGGGGATGCAGTTATTAAAAGAAAAATTAGTCGCTTTTCATTTAAACCTATTCCCAAAGTGGATAGTTCAGTAGTCCATATTATGATAAATAGAAATAAGTATAAAATGGAAAATAAGGCCCATTTAAAGAGATTAATTAAAGCAGGTTTTCAAATGAGGCGAAAAACTTTTGCAAATAATATAAATCAAAATTTTCCAAAAGTAGGTAAAGAAGATGTGACTGACATGCTTGAAGGCTTAGGGTTTGATAAAAATATTAGGGGTGAGGCTTTAAGCATTGAAGACTATGTTATCATTTCAAATGAAATGGTGAAAAAAGGATATTTATAGGGAGTAGTTATGAAAAATGGTTCTGTTTTTGATCAATTACATACAAAGCAATTATATTTGCCAGACTCGAAAGATTTGATGATTAAGCAATGGAGATGTATCAAGAGAATGCAAAAATTTAATAGAATTAAATCTTCTTTATTTGGAATTTTAAGAAGAACATTGATGATGAAAAGAATGTTTGCAAGTGTTGGAAAAAATTGTTATATTGAACCTCCATTTTACTCAAATTTTGGAGGGAAAAATGTTCATTTAGGAGATAATGTATATGCCAATTTTGGACTTACTTTGGTTGATGATACATATATCTATATAGGTGCTAATACAATGATTGCTCCAAATGTCGTAATTGCAACAGCAAGCCACCCAATATCACCAACTTTAAGAAAAGCAAATTTTCAATATAATTTACCAGTGCACATTGGTGAGAGAGTTTGGATAGGAGCGGGTGCTGTCATATTGCCTGGAGTGAAAATAGGAGAGAATTCAGTTATTGGAGCAGGTAGTATTGTCACTAAAGATATTCCCCCAAATGTAGTAGCGGTTGGCAATCCTTGCAAAGTAGTAAGAGAAATTACAAGTGAAGATGATAAAATCTATAATCGAAATTGTGAAATTCCAAAGGAAATAATTGATAAATACATAAAATAACACTAACACTAAAGAATATTATCTTATTTAAATGAAATGTTGAATGCTCGGCAATATGAGTGAAAGCTGTAACTTGTAAAGTAAAGTGTCCATAAATGATCAACTTAAATAGCAATACCTAGTCGCTGTACCAACATGAGTGAAAGTAAATATTTAATTAGCTAATGATTGCTTAAAAGTGTGTAAAAATATATACTAAATACAAAATAAATATATAAAGTTTTGGAGAAATTATAATATGTCAAATCAAGTTAATGCAATGTTGTTAATGGCGAGGTCAAATAGTGATAGGTGGCAAGCCTATTTGGTTTTTGCACTTTATGTTGTAGCCATGGTAGTTGTGGTCATAGTGACACAAAAAAAGGCTAAAGGCATAGATGCTTATCTTATAGGAAATAGATCCGTCGGTGCATGGTTTTCAGCTTTTGGTTACGGAACAACATATTTTTCTGCAGTCGTTTTTGTAGGCTACGCTGGCACTTTTGGTGGAAATATTGGGCTTTCTTCAATATGGATAGGTATTTTTAATGGATTAGTTGGTTCTCTTTTAGCATGGATTATTTTAGCGGAACCAACGAGACGAATGACACAAAGATTAGACACAAATACAATGCCTGGTTTTTTTGAAAAACGCTATGAGTCTAGAAACTTGAGATTAATTACTGCTATTTTGATTTTTGTTTTGTTAATTCCATATTCAACTTCTGTATATCAAGGAGTCGGCTATTTATGTGAAGCCGTATTTGGCATAGATTTTAAGTGGATTATATTCATAATGGCTATTTTAACTGGACTTTATTTGTTTGTTGGTGGCTATTTTGCTAATGCATTGTCAAATTTCATTCAAGGAATAATTATGCTAGTAGGTGTAGTGGTAATGCTCGCTTTGATGTTTGCATCAAAGGAAGTTAATGGTTTTGAAGGATTAAAAAGATTAACTGAAATGGGCTATGGCATGGTTCCAAAAGTTGCAGACGGAGTGGGGTTTTTAGATAGGCCCGGCATCATTATTATGTTTAATGTATTTTTAACATCTTTTGGGGTATGGGCTGTACCACAATCTGTCCAAAAATTTTATGCAATCAAGGATAAATCTGCAATCAATAAAGGTATGATAATATCAACGGTATTTGCAATTATAATAGGTGTTTCTGCATATTTAAATGGAAGCTTTATAAGGTTATTTAATCCAGATATAACATCAGCTGAGCTAAAAAATGCGGTTCCGAATATGCTTTTGAGTAATCCCTTGTTTACCTTTGGTGTGTTAGGTTTCATTTGTGTCTTAATTGTATCTGCAAGTATGTCGACTTTATCTTCAGTAGCTTTAGTTTCTGCATCTTCACTGGGAGTGGATGTGTTTCAAAAATATTCAGGGAGAAAAGATGATGATAAGGTGGTAGCAATAGTTGTTAGAAGTTTAAGTTTTGTTTTTGTGATGTTGTCGGCAATTTTAGCGATTTTAGAAATTAACGGCATTGTTATCTTAATGTCTTTATCGTGGGGGACTCTTGCTGGTTGCTTCATTGGACCATATATATATGGTTTGTATTCCAAAAAAGCTACAAAAACTGGTGTATATATTTCAATAATTTCATGTTTAGTTACAACAATTGTTTTAGTTTTTGTCTTTGGGAAATTAGGTGGTGGCAGTTCATTTGTGGGATTATTGCAAACTGGTGTTAAAAGAGCTCCTGTAATAGGTACTATTGTCATGGCTCAATCTATGCTATTGACTCCTATTGGGTTTTTTATTAAAAAAGAAGTCCCATCAGAAGAAACCCTCAATTTATGTTTTAATAAAAAAGAAAATTGGGAAAATAGTAGTGGCAGTGAAAACAATGAAGATTTTTCGAAAGACACAGTAGAATCGTTTAATGATAGTGATGGAGTACAACAAATAGAAGAGTAATTAGATTATTTAACCAAAGCCATTAATAGTTAACTATACTTTGAAAATAAATCCATAGAAAATTATCCCAAATATTGCAGAGGCAATAATGATTAGTATTGGGTGAACCTTTTTAGCTTTTCTTAAAACAACAAAACACAATGCTGTACATATTACATTGAAAGGGTTAAAAGTTCTTGTTGTCCCACTTATAAATGTAAAACTAGAGATTGCAATTGTAATAAAAGCAGTGATAATCAAAGCAGGAATGACTGGTTTTATCATGGTCATAGCATCTTGAACAATAGCATTATTTAAGGCTTTTTTAGCAACATAAAATATCAATAAAATAATAATAAATGATGGCAAAAATAAGCCAAGACTTGTGCAGAGCACCCCTAAAAGCCCTGCTTGTTCAAATCCAATAAAAGTACCAAGATTAACTGCAAAAGGTCCTGGTGTGCTTTCAGCTATACCTATAAAGTTAATTAGCATTTCTTCACTTATCCATCCTTTATCAATGACAGTTGAAGAAATGATGGGAATCATTGCATATCCACCACCTATAGTGAAAAGACCTATTTTAAAAAATGATAAAAATAAATCTAGATATATATTCATAGATTCCCTCCATCATTGCTTTTATTGGAAGAACTGTTAGCATCATCAAGCTTGGCAAGATTGTTTGTTAAATTTATATCATGGTCTAGTATGCTAGTTTCATCATTTGTATCGTTGTTTTTAGTTAAAGATTCATCTTTTTCTATATTTAATGTTTGCTTTTTTCTCTCTGTAGATCTCTTAATAGCACCATATATAATTCCAGTTATAGCAGCGAGTAAAATAATAAAAACTACATCAAACTTTATAACGTGAAAACTAGATAATAGAGAAAGTGCAAGAGATGCCACAAAAACGATATAATATATTGGTTTTTTGAGATCTTTGAAAACAGATAAAAATCTTAAAGCAGCATTTAAAATCAAAGCGGCCACTGCTGCTTTAATCCCCATAAAAGCCCATTTAAAGTAATTATTAGAGCTAAATTTTTCTATACCAAGAGATATTAATACTATTATGATAATAGATGGAAGCATGACAGCGGTTGATGCCAAAAGGGCGCCTAAAAAACCACCAAGTTTAGCACCAACATATGTTGCAGAATTTATTGCTATTGGGCCAGGCGTTGATTCAGCTATTGCAATTACAGTTGTCATTTCATCTTCTGTAAGCCATTTTTTATTTTCCACAAGATCTCTTTCAAGTATGCTAATCATTGCATATCCGCCACCAAAAGTGAATGCTCCAATTTTTAAAAAGGTAAAAAAGAGTGAAAAAATAGTTTTTATTTTGTTTTCTTTTTTAGGCATTTATAATTCTCCTTAATTATTTATTGGTGTATTTTGATTTTGAACCTATTCTTTGTTATCGTTTGTAGAAAACAAATCATATCTTTGAGGATTGATTATTGCATCAAACATTCTATCTTTAGCAAATGGAATATCTTTGCATATATGTTTTGTTAAATCTTTCATATATGCTCTTTGTGATGTTTTATCCATAGGGCAAGGATTGTTGAGCACAGGCATATTTAATCTTTTAGCAGTCGCTTTAATATCTCCTTCGGCATTAAGTATTAGAGGGCGAATGACAGTTATATTTGTCCTATCTAAATATGAAGTTGGCTTAAAAACTGCTAGTCTTCCTTCATATATAAATGACAATAAAAAAGTTTCGATTAAATCTTCTTTATTATGTCCTAAAGCAACTTTATTGGCTTTAATGTCTACAGCTTTATTATTTAATGCACCTCTACGCATTTTTGAACATAGACTGCAAGGTCGATTTTCTTTTCTATCTTCAAAAATGACATGGTAAAGATCTGTTTTTACAATATAGAATGGTATGTTTAAATTGTCACAAAATTTTTGTATCTCATCAAATCTATTTTCTGCAACATCTTTAAATCCTAAATCGATATGAATGGCACTCAGCTCAAATTTGTTTGGTGAAAATTTTTGATATAGGGATAAGGCTTTTAGGAGGACTATGCTATCTTTGCCACCAGACAAACCTACCGCAATATGGTCCCCATTTGCTATCATTTTGTATTCTTCTATAGCTCGTATTGTTAGGCTTAATATCTTTCTCATACTAAATAAAAAGCTGCGATAGGCAGCTTATAAGGTTTTGGACCTTAAAGCCTTAAAGTCCATCAATTTATGTAATAGTCTTTTATTTTAGAACATCATTGATTGCTTCAACTAGTTCATCGACATCTATTCCATGAACAGCTGCAGCTTCTTCAAGCGTTTCGCCTCTTGACATAGCACATCCAAGACAATGCATCCCAAAAGAATATAAAACTTCGGCGACAGCTTCTTGGTTGCCAAATTGTAATGCTTCAATTATTTTGTTTTCTTTAGTAATTTTTCCCATATGTATAACCTCACTTAAATTAAACGTTGTGTCTATTGCTTATTATATTATGTTTAAGTGTGTAATATCAAACAAATTCAGCATTTAATAACATGCAACAAAATAATTACATATAGAGAAATAGAGCTAATGGGATTGTAATAATACAAAACAACATTGATAGAATAACAAGCTTTGATGCATATTTTGTATCTAAATTTAACTTTGCACTAAACACAGTTAAATTATTTGCAACAGGCATAGACGCAAGAATCATTATGTTTAAACGAATTGGAGAAACATCATAAAACAAATTGATTAGCTCTAAAAGCAAAAAAGCCACCATAGGTAAAAGAAGTAACTTAACTCCACTTACAACATAAGCATTTGGATCTAAAAATAGTTCTTTAAGATTCATTTCAGAGGCTTTGATACCAACAAGAATCATTACAAGTGGGCCTACCATTTTTGCTATTAGTGAAATTGAGTTTTGTAGTCCACGTAAGTCATATTTAATAAAATTCGTGTTTGTAATGTAAAAAGGTAGCACAAGTAAGAGCGAAATGGTTGTGGGATTTAGAATGGCTTGTTTGATACTAATGTATTTTTTGTCGCCGCTTAATTGATATGCACCTACAGTCCAACCAACAAAATTAAATGCTATTAAAGCAATGGACTGATATAAGATTATTGTATTGTTCCCCGGAGCAATTAGTTGCATTAATGGTATCCCCATGTATCCTAGGTTACTTAGTGTTGAACCATATGCACATTGTCTTTGGGTATGCCAATTACCCTTTAATAGTGTCATAAACTTTGTGTTTATAAGAAGTATAATTGATAGAAATGCAAATGTAAAAACAAATACTATTGCACCGTTAATTAATACGCTAGAGTTATATTCTGAATTTAAAAAAGCATCAAATGTTACAAAGGGACCACAAACATAAAGTAAAACAACAGAGATAAAGTTAACTGATTTATCTATATCAATTAACTTTTTTTTTGCTATTAAAAAGCCAGGCACTGCCATTAAAGATAATAGTACAACACTTTTTAAAGTAGTTAAAAATAGCTCCACGTATCGTATCCTTTAAATGTTATTTATTTGTAATGGTTTACATTATACATACAAAATAAAGTTAAATGCAATTTATATCTTTGATAGATTTTTATATTTGATTTAACACAGCGTAGTTATATAAAACATTATTAATTTCTTGAATTTCACGGGTACAAGATTTATCTAGCTTGAGAGTATTCTTTAACCCAATCCATACATATTTTATAAAAATCGGATTTTGCAACTCTAACGCATGAAACATGCCTTTTATTAACTCCATTGCATCGCTTCTAGTTTGTTCATCGATTTTGTTAGAAGCGATTATTGAATCTGAAAGTTGAGTTAACCAGTATGTACATTGTTCTTTTGCAACATCAGGGAATATTTCATTAGTTTTTTCTGGTGCAATATCAGGAAGATCATAATTTGTTGTTAGCAACATTGCAAGACTGTCTGAAAAAGGCATTATGATACCATCTAAAAAATTAATATATGATTCATGAGTTGTTTCTGCAGGAAAAAATGTTGTTACAAAATCAATGATGTTTTTTGATTTGTTGTCAAACTCATACAGTAATCCTGAGACAAGAGCAATTGTTTTTCTGCGACTACGAGGTAAAAGAAATGATGTTTTAGAATCTGTTGTAGTCAATGCATTTTGATATTCCGTTTCATAATTATATGCATTTACACATTCAGTTAAGATACTAAAAAGTTCCTTGTTTTCTACTAGAGTTTTTAAAAATTTGGAAATTGTTTTATCTACAATGATTAAACGTGAAGAGTAAAAAGATGCGATTAATTCATTAAGAATATCTAATGTGTTTTTTTGTTGCATAATAACCTCAATGTATGTAAAATATAT
The DNA here is from genome assembly GCA_012800525.1 of Clostridiales bacterium. Lineage (GTDB taxonomy): Bacteria > Bacillota > Clostridia > Christensenellales > DTU072 > JAAZJD01. Next base: position 7,710 of record JAAZJD010000037.1, on the reverse strand, counting down.
CTTGTTTGCTTTGCTGATTCATAATAAATTTGCTGTCAAAATTTTTTATTAGTCTGTCAAAAAATAATATATCACAAATTTTACAAAAAGTCTTGCATTAATACTTATTGCATAGTAGAATTACATTATATTTGTAGCTAAAGCAACAAGCAAGAGAGCTTGGAGATAGGGATGAAATTAATCAAACTTATAAAAAAATGTCGTTTATTTGAGAACCTAACTGATCAAGAAATTAACATGATTTTTGACTGTTTAAGAGGTAGGATTGTTAAGTATTCAGTTGGGCAGTTGTTGGCGACTCAAAATGAACGAGTAGATGAAATCGGAATTATTCTCGAGGGGAGTGCATTAAAGGTTGTCAAACGTTTTGATGGAACTACCGAACCAATTGAGTTAATTGAAACTGGAGATATGTTTGGTGAAATTGAGGGTTACTCAAAAGAGAGAGTATTTTCTTATTCAGTACTTGCAAATGAACCTGGAGCTACAGTCTTGTACATTAGTATAAATACAATAGTTAGGCAATGTTCAAAGAATTGTGAATTCCACCAACGTGTCATGGAAAATGTTATGGAGATTTTAGCAGATAGAATTGTCGCACTATCTCGTGATAAAAGTTATCTAATGGAAAAAGGTATGCGTGCCAAAATTGCAATGTTAATTTTCGAAAAATATAATGAGCAAAATTCTCTTGAAGTAAAACTTGGAATTAATAGAAATGAAATGGCAGAGTACTTAAATGTTTCACGACCTTCTATGTCAAGAGAGATGGGTGTCATGAAGGAAGAAGGAATTATTGATTATTGGAAAGATGAAATCAAAATTTTAAATTTAGCTGCAATTGAAGAAATTGTAAAAAATGCCAACCTATAACTTGTTTCTAAATAAATATGCAATGCTATAAACAACCATAAGGTTGTTTTTTTCTGCATAGTGATAAAAATGCTGATATACTATAAGCATAACAGTATCAATTAAAGGGAGAGATTTATGGGTGTTGAAATAATTGTGGCTATTGTTTTGGCAATAATAGTGTTTTTGTTGTTAATAGTTTATTTTTTAATGGGAGTAGGGGTTGTCTTTTATTTGCAAAAACCTAAAAAACGCAGTTTTGAATATTTGATTGAATATGAAACTAATGAAAAAGGATTTAAAAAGGAATGGCTTGATATTAGATATGAACCATATGAAATTGTTTCGAAATATGGATATAAGCTGTTTGGTAAATTTTACAAAAATCCAAATCCAACAAACAAAGTGATGATATCTCTTCACGGACATAATTCATGTTCAATTTCACAAATGAAATATCTTAATATGTTTTTAAATTTAGGATTTAATGTGTTTTTACCAGATCATAGAAGGAGTGGTTTTAGTGAAGGTGATAGTATTACATTTGGACATTACGAAAAATATGATGTCATTTCGTGGATAGATTATCTAGAAAAACTTGATGAAAATTTTAAGTTTTATATTTTTGGAGAAAGTATGGGTGGCGCAACTGCTACAATGGTTACAAGCCTTGATTCTAGGATTAATTTATTGATTACTTATTGTGCTTTTTACGATATGAAAAACATTTTTAAAGGCCATATTAAAAATATCCATTTTTTAAATTTTATTTATCCAAGTATCAAGATTATGAGTAGAATAATTACTAAAACAAAGTTTAATGAGTGCAAAGCAGGGGAAGCAATGAAGTCTGTAAAAGTGCCAACACTTATAATCCATAGTGAACAAGATGATGTGGTAATATTTGAAAATGCAAAGATGATGCTTGAATCTAACCCAGAAGCTAATTATTATTTTTTTAAAGATTCGATTCACGCAAGGAGTATGGTGGCGTATCCAGAAAAGTTTACAGAAATTGTTTCAGATTTTGTTCGATCAAATACAGTATAGGAATGATGTTATAGATTTCCAGTGTTTTGATTTTAAAGTTTTGTTATTATTCTTTAACTGAAATTAGACACACGGCTTAGAGCTTGAGCCCCTTTACTATGTTTATGCAAAATTCTCTTGATTCGTTGTTTTAAATTATGTATAATATAACTCGTTGCTCAAAGAAAATGTTTAACAATTTAAATTTGCTTTAAAAATATATATAAAAACGCAAATAATTTGTTTGACATAAAAAAAACGGTTTGTTATTATATCGTAGTTGCGTCAAAAATAGAGCAAGGCTTTACCAAAGACGGAATATTGCAATCGCGTGATTGTTAATTCTTGAGGGAGATAGCAGCAAAAAGGGGAAACCCTTTAAAAAAAAACACAAAAATGGCACACACGGCTAAGTGTAAACGAAGAACCAAAATTAGGAGGATACTATGGCAGGCCAAAAGATTAGAATAAAGCTTAAAGCTTATGATCACAATCTAATTGATGCATCATGTGAAAAAATTGTTGATGCAGCAAAACGTAGTAATGCGAGTATTTCAGGTCCAATTCCATTGCCTACACACAAAGAAATCATTACTATTCTTTGTTCCCCTCATAAACATAAAGATAGTAGGGAACAATTCGAATTACGCACGCATAAGCGTTTAATTGACATCTATAACAGCACATCTAAGACAATTGATGCTTTAATGAAGCTAGATTTGCCAGCGGGTGTCGATATTCAAATTAAATTGTAAGGAGGCTCAGAATGAAAAAAGCTATTTTAGGTACAAAAGTAGGTATGAGCCAAATTTTTGCAGCAGATGGTACTGTTATACCAGTGAGTGTCGTATCAGCAGGACCTTGTGTTGTTGTGCAAATAAAAACTGTTGAAAAAGATGGCTATAATGCAATTAAAGTTGCATATGGAGACATAAAGGAAACAAAGCTTAATAAGCCAGATTTGGGTCAATTTAAAAAATCCAAATTAGAAACAAAGCGACACTTAAGAGAATTTCGTCTTGAGGATATAAGTTCATATCAAGTAGGCGATCAAATTAAGTGCACAGTTTTTAAAGAAGGCGATTATGTTGATGTTTCTGGTATGTCAAAAGGAAAAGGATATGCAGGACCAATCAAAAGGTGGAATTTTCATTTAGGTCCCGCGGCTCATGGATCTGGTTATCATAGAGGAGTAGGTGCATTGAGTGCTAGCGCAACTCCAGGTCGTGTTTTTAAGAATACAAAAATGGCAGGTCAAATGGGTGCAAAAAATGTTACAGTTCAAAATCTTGAAATTATTAAGGTTGATGAAAGCAAGAATGTTATTTTGGTTGCCGGTGGAATCCCCGGTCCTAAAAAAGGACTTGTCGTTATTAAGAATAGCGTTAAGAAAGCTCCTGGGAAATCCAAGTGGTTTGCTAGTAAATAAGGAGATATATTATGTTAAAAGTAGATATATTTGATATGAAAGGAAACAAATCAGGAAGTCTAGATTTAAATGCAGAGGTTTTCGGTAAAGAATATAACGAAGCATTGATTCATCAAGTTTTAGTTGCTCAGCTTGCAAACAAAAGACAAGGTACGAAAAGTACTTTGACTCGTGCTGAGGTTAGGGGGGGCGGAATTAAGCCTTGGAGACAAAAGGGAACTGGTAGAGCTAGACAAGGAAGTATTCGTTCACCACAATGGACCAAAGGAGGAGTTGTTTTTGCTCCAAAGCCAAGAGATTTTAGTAAAAAGGTCAACAAAAAAATGAAGGATGCTGCACTTTGCAGTGCATTAAGCAAAAAATTAAGTGATGGCGGCATTGTTGTTGTGAAGGACTTAAAACTAAAAGAAGCTAAAACAAAACAAATAGCCGAAGTCTTAGAAAACTTGAAAGTGCTTTCTAGTGCCTTGATAGTTTTAAATGGTGAAAATTTAAATGTAATAAGAGCATCAAAAAACATACCAAAGGTTTTGACAACAGATGTTAAGCTAATTAATTTATACGATTTAGTAAAGTCTGATAAGTGTGTGATAACTGTTGATGCTATTAAGTCATTAATGGAGGCATATGCATAATGAATAAATACGATATTATAATAAAGCCAATATTGTCAGAAAAATCAAACTTTAACATTGCTTTTAAAGTGTACACGTTTAAGGTTGCTAAAAATGCAACTAAAACACAAATCAAAAAAGCAGTTGAAGAAATTTTTGATGTTAAAGTGGCAAAAGTCAATACAGCTAGTTATGATGGGAAAATGAAAAGAAGAGGTAGAACACAAGGCAAAACTCCTTCATATAAAAAAGCGTATGTTACTCTTACACAAGACAGCAAGTCAATCGAGCATTTCGAAAGTTTGGCATAGTTAGGAGGTTATAGAAATGGCTATTAAACAATATAAACCAACATCTCCAGGAAGAAGAGGAATGAGCACACTTGATAATTCTGAATTATCAAAAGTAGCTCCAGAAAAAAGTTTATTACGTCCTAAGAAAAAAACTGCAGGGAAAAATTCTTATGGAAGAATAACATCAAGACATAAAGGTGGCGGGAATCGTCAAAAATATAGAGTAATTGATTTTAAGCGTAATAAAGATGGCATCCCAGCCAAAGTTGAATCAATTCAATATGACCCTAATAGAAGTGCTAACATTGCTTTGTTAGTTTATGCTGATGGGGAAAAAAGATATATTCTTGCCCCATTAGGCTTAAATGTAGGTGATGAGGTTTTAAGTGGACCAAATGCTGATATAAAAGCAGGAAATAGTTTACCACTTGAAAATATTCCAGATGGTACAGTTGTTCACAATATTCAAATGCAACCCAATAAAGATGCTCAAATAGCAAGATCAGCTGGAACTTCTGCTCAATTAATGGGTAAAGAAGGGAAGTATGCTATTTTGCGTATGCCAAGTGGTGAAATGAGATATGTTTTAGTAAAATGCAAGGCAACAATAGGAAGAGTTGGAAACATAAATTATTCAAATGTAACAATAGGAAAAGCGGGAAGGACACGTCACATGGGAATTAGACCATCAGTACGTGGTGTAGCAATGAATCCGATAGATCACCCACATGGTGGTGGAGAAGGGAAAAGTCCAATTGGTATGCCAACTCCAGTTTCACCTTGGGGGCAACCAGCCTTAGGATATAAAACAAGAAAGAAAAAGAGTCGTGCAAAAGGCATGATCATAAAACGTATTAACTAGGAGGAATAAAGATGAGTAGATCAGTTAAAAAAGGCCCATTTGTTGAAGAAGCCTTGATGAAAAAAGTAGTAGCTATGAATAAATCTGGCGAAAAGAGACCCATTAAAACATGGTCAAGATCTTCTACTATTTTTCCTGAATTTGTAGGTCATACTATAGCAGTTCACGATGGAAGAAAGCATGTTCCAGTTTACATAACTGAAGATATGGTTGGATTAAAACTTGGTGAATTTGCTCCAACACGTATATTTAGAGGCCACGCTGGTTCTAAAACCGCAGGTAAAAAATAGGAGGATACGCATGGCAACAAGAATAAGAGAAAAAGCTGAAAGAAGAGAAGAGCAAAAGGATAAAAGGCCTTATGCTGTAGCTAAATATATAAGGATATCTCCATATAAGGTGCGCAGTGTTTTAGATGTTATTCGTGGTAAAAGTTATAACGAAGCAGTTGGAATACTAAAAATGTTAAATAAGTCATCAAGTATGCCCATTTTAAAGGTAGTTGATTCAGCAGCAGCAAATGCTGAAAACAATTTAGGGATGACCAAAGATACATTGTATGTAGCAGAATGTTATGCGGATCAAGGGCCAACACTTAAGCGTTGGAGAGCTCGTGCTAAAGGTAGAGGTGCTAGTATATTGAAAAGAACTAGCCACATCACGGTCATTTTAGATGAGTTTAAAGGAAAGGAGGCTTAGTATGGGACAAAAAGTTAATCCCCGTGGTTTAAGAGTAGGAATCAATGCTCCATGGACAAGCACATGGTATGCCGATAAAAAAGATTATGGTAAATATCTTAAACAAGACAATGAGATTAGAAAATATTTAAAAAAGGAATACTATGATGCCGCAATTTCTAAAATTAACATAGAAAGAGCTGCTGGAAATATAAAGATTGATGTATATTGCGGAAAAGTTGGCGTTGCCATAGGAAGACTCGATAAAGTTGTCACAAAAGAAGGTGAAGAGGCTAAGATTGAAGAAAAAATGGCAGCAAAAAGACCTCGTACTCGTAGAGAAGCTCAAGAAGCAGCAAGAGCTGATCGAGGTATAGATAAAATTAAAAAAGCGATTGCAAAAATAGTTGGTGTTGAACAAGATAATTTAAAAATAAACATTCTAGAAGTAAAAAACGTTGATTTAGATGCTCAACTAGTTTCAGAGGCAGTTGCAGCTCAATTGGAGAGAAGAATGCCTTTTAGAAGAGCTATGAAATTTGCAATGTCTAGAACAATGAAAGCTGGTGCAAAGGGAATAAAGGTAACTGTTGGTGGAAGACTTGATGGAGCTGAAATTGCTAGAAGTGAATCTTATCACGAAGGTTCAATCCCGCTCCAAACATTACGTGCTGAAATTGATTATGGTTTTGCTGAGGCAAAAACTACATATGGAATACTGGGAGTAAAGGTTTGGATCTATAAAGGTGAGATTTTTAAGAGTAAAGGAGGAAACAACTAATGTTAATGCCTAAACGTGTAAAAAGAAGAAAGCAACACCGCGGTAGGATGAAGGGTCGTGCAACAAGAGGTAATGAAATTACATATGGACAATATGGTTTAGTTGCATTGGAGCCAGGTTGGATTACATCAAACCAAATAGAAGCTGCTCGTGTAGCAATGACTAGATATGTAAGAAGAGGCGGAAAAGTTTGGATAAAAATTTTCCCAGATAAGCCAGTAACAGCTAAACCAGCAGAAACTCGTATGGGTAAAGGTAAAGGTTCTCCAGAATATTGGGTAGCAGTTGTTAAGCCAGATAGAGTTATGTTTGAAATGGCTGGTATAACTGAAAAGATTGCTAGAGAGGCATTAAGGCTTGCGGCACATAAGTTGCCAATAAAATGTAAATTTGTTATGAGAGAAGATGCTCAAGCAATTTATGAGAAATATAAAAATGTAATATCTGTTGAACCTGTAGAAGAAACAGAAGTTTCAGAAGATGTAGCTGAAGTTACAGAAGAAGAGGGTGGTGAAGCGTAATGAAACCAGAAAGATTTTTCGAAATGACAAATGATGAATTGAATAATACAGTTAATGAACTAAAAAAGGAATTGTTTGAGTTGCGCTTCAAACAAGCAGTTGCTCAATTACCCAATCCTTTAAGAATACGTGAGTGCAAAAAAGATATTGCAAGAGCAATGACTGTTTTGAGGCAAAGAGAAATTGGTATCTCTATTGAGCCTACTTCAACTTCAAAGTCAAAAAGCTCTAAAAAAGCAAAAACCTCAAAAGTCGTAGCTAAAGATACAAAACCTGAGGCTAAAGTTGCAGAAAAAGAAGTAGCAAAACCTGTTGCAAAAGCAAATGTTGTCAAAAAAACTACAGCAAAAAATACGCCTGAAGAAAAGACTACAGTAAAAACTACTGTAAAAAAAGCTGAGCCCAAAGATACAACAAAAAATGTGCCTGAAGAAAAAGCTGCAGTTAAAACTACGGTAAAAAAGGCTGAACCCAAAGATACAGTTAAAAAAACAACTGAAACAAAACCTACCGTGAAAAAAACTGAAACAGAAGCTGTAGCTAAAGTTGAAAAAGCGAACAAAAAATAAGGGAGGAAATAACTCATGGAAAGGAATTTAAGAAAAACAAGAACTGGAATTGTAGTAAGTAGTTCTATGGATAAAACCATAA
>JAAZJD010000036.1 GCA_012800525.1 Clostridiales bacterium | reverse complement strand
GATCCTTCAGGGGTTGCCACTTATGCTGAGTTTTTAAGTGATTATGATGATATTATTTATGGGTTTTACATAGATGAACCATGGTGGAATCAAATTCCAGAAGATGAGTTTAAAGGTAAAACAAAGTTTATTAGAGATAAATATCCAGAAAAAGAACTATTAGTTGTTATGGCTGTTGCTGAATTTTCTCCTATTGCAAGCTATGTTATGGCTAATGTTGCAAACTTTGATCCAGAAGGAAGGTTCGCTAAAACTGTAGCACCTGAAGGATACTATGATTATTGCACTCTATTAAGTTTTGATTTCTATTGTACTCTTGGCACATATGACAAGCAGGAATCACTTTTTAAAACATTGTATGACATATTTATAGATGATTTAGTTAAACTAAAGAAAGATGATCAGAAGTTATGGTTTTGTGCAAAAGGCTTTTGGTTGTCACAAGACGATCCCTCTTTTAATACTGTACTAGAAAACTTTGAAGAAGGCTTAGAGCCAGGGGATGATATAATTAGCATTTTGAAACACCACTATATCTATGCCCAAGATCCAAAGTATCATGATTTCGAGGGTATTTGTTTTTACTCATGGGAATGCGGAGCTCCTTTTGTTGGAAACAACGATGCAACATGGGGTATTGCTTTAGAGGCGTTTATGAGATAAGATATGACTTTTACAGAGGATATGTTTAGTTGCTGTGGAAAAGATTATGCAGGCAATTTTTATAGAGAAGATGTTTTAAAACATTTTCAACAAGTTAATAGTAAACTTATCGAAAATAACAAACATAAGCCTCATTACTATGTTTCAAAAGATGAGTTAATACCACGAAAGAAGTAATTTTATCTAAAATACAGCCAAAATGGTAGCTTGAGATACAAAAAAAGACTCCAATCGAATGTTGGAGTCTTTTGAGTTTTATAAAAAGAATTAGTCTTTTTGCATTGATTTAACTTTTGCAGATAAAAGATTTTCAATATTTGATATTTGAATTTTAACTGCTTCAGGGGCTGTCCCACCATATGAATTTCTTCTATCTAGCATATTTTTTACTGAAATATAACTAAAGATGTCTTTTTCAAATAAGTCTGAATGTTCTTTTAGCGATTTTAGACTCATGTCTTCTATTGTTGTCTTTTCTGCTATACACTCTGCAACTAAGTTTCCAACAATTCCATAGGCTTCCCTAAAAGGCACTCCCTTTTTAGTTAGATAATCAGCACAATCTGTTGCATTTAAAAATCCTTTTTTAGTAGCTTGTAACATAGCTTCTGGATTTACTTTTATCTGATCAAACATCGGAATGAATGCTTGTAGACATAAAGTAATAGTGTCTAACGAATTAAACAGTAATGCTTTATCTTCTTGTAAATCTTTGTTGTATGCAAGAGGAAGTCCTTTCATTACAACAAACAATGCTTGCAAGTTTGCAAAAGCTATGCCTGATTTTCCTCTTACAAGTTCTGCTATATCAGGATTTTTCTTTTGTGGCATGATGCTAGAACCTGTAGAAAAGTTGTCAGAAAATTCAATGAAACCAAATTCGTTGCTAGCCCATAAAATTAATTCCTCTGAAAACCTTGATAGGTGCATTGAAATTAAAGAAATGTTATATAGCAAGTCTAGGAAGTGATCCCTATCGGATACAGTGTCCATTGAATTTTCAGTTATTGCTAAAAATCCAAGTTCATTTGCTACCATACCTCTATCTATTGGATATGGTGAACCTGCTAGGGCACCAACGCCAAGTGGCATATAGTCTGCATTTTCATATGTTTGCTCTAATTTTTTAATATCACGCATAAACATTTGTGCATATGCCAAAATATAGTGTGCAAAGGTAACTACTTGAGCTCTTTGTAAATGTGTGTATCCAGGCATAGCAGTGTTGATATTAGTTTTAGCTTTTTCAACTATGGTTTGAACTAGGTTCATTAAAAGCTTAGTAAGGTCCATACAAGCTTCTTTTATATACATTTTTGTGTCTAGAGCTATCTGATCATTTCTACTTCTTGATGTATGCAATTTTTTCCCAGTATCTCCAATTCTTTTTATTAATTCAGCTTCGACAAATGTATGAATATCTTCACAACTTAAATCAATTTGAAGTTCACCATTTTCAATTTCTGCTAAAATGCTTTTTAAATTGACTATAAGTACAGCTTTATCTTTAGAAGTTATTATGCCTTGTTTTTCCATCATATTTACATGGGCTATGCTTCCTAATATATCTTGTTTATATAGCCTTTT
>JAAZJD010000035.1 GCA_012800525.1 Clostridiales bacterium | reverse complement strand
TATCTACTGTTGATTCTTCCCATCTTGCAACTAGTGACATATCATTTGAAGACACATATAAATCACCGTCTTCAACTTTTTGATTCCCATTATACCAACCTAAAAATGTATAGCCTTCTCTTGTGGGGGTCTCTGGTAAAATTATCTGACTGTCATAAGTTACCGTTATTGCAGCTATATCTTCAGCATCGTTATAATTTAAATAACAGTTTAAAGTATATTGGTTAGCTTCATAAGTTGCTAAAATCTCAAAGCCCGTTTCATAATCAAACATAGTTTCTGATGTCACATCAGACTCATTTCCTGTTGCAACATCTTTATATATCCAATTTGTTAATGTATAGCCTTGTTTTGCATCTTTATGAGATTCTTTTAAGGAAGATAAAGTTTCATATTCTTTCCCAACGATAATCTCTACATCTTGAAGTTCTTCCTTTACATCACTGTCAGCGATAAAAGAGGCTATATCAACTACTTTAATCCATTTTGCGTAAAGTGTAATATTTTCTGCAGGCATTGAGGTAAATACATAGCTATTTGTAAGTGCTGCATTTTTATACCATCCATCAAAAGCATAGCCTTTTTTTGTTGGATTTTTAGGTGCTATAACTTTATCATTATAATCTTCAGTAATTTGGCTAACTGCTGTTCCACCATTACTATTAAATGTAATTATAAATTGGCAAATATTATATTTTGCTGTAACTAAAATGTGTCTAGTTACTTTTGTAAAGTCAGCATCCCATTTTGAAAAAGCATAACCTGTTAATGCTGGAGCTTCTGGTGCAGTTGCATTCAAGCCATATTCCACCTCTTGGGTTTTTAAAATGCTAGTGTTATCGTGGTTGACAAAAGTTACTCTATACTTGTTTGTTTTACTAGTATATGTTGCAAACAATGTTATATTTTCCGCAGGCATTGTTTCAGGAATATTATCATCCCACCCTTTAAAAGTATATGTGTATTGTAGAGTTGATGCTTTGGTTGGATTATCTGGATTTATTATTGCATCACCATACTTTTTGGTTTGCCTGTCATGCTCTGTATCCCCGTTTATAAATGTTATGGTATAAATGTTTCTAGTATAGTAAGCCTTTAATACAAGACTTTCATCTCCCAAAATTTTCCCCGATAACATTGAATTGATGGAAGTATAACTAAATCCGACATATCTATTATCATAATTTGGTATGCTTACAATGGTGTCTGTTTCACCAAATTTAGTCTCATCACTTTCAAACAAAGTATATTCATTATTCGCAATATTTTGTTTATAGTACTCAATCTTATATTTAGTATTGAGATTTACTATCCAATTCGCATAATAAGTTACATCACTTGCAGGCATATGAGCATCTACATCAAATAAAACGCCATCTCCGTTTGGCTTAGTATACCACCCACCAAATTCATATCCAGCTTTTGTAGGAACACTTGCCCCTGGTAATACTTCATCATAATATGCCAATTTTTGATAATGCACACTACCATCATTTATATAAGCTATGCTGTAAGTATTTCTAGTGTAATATATCTCCAATGTAAGTGAACCATCCCCAGCTATTATGCCAGAAACAATAGAATCAATTGAATTAAAAGAAAATCCATCATATTTATTTTCATATCCAGTTGCCGTTACAATTATGCCAGTTGTTCCAGCATGATTATCATCAACTTTCTCAAGAACATATGTTGGCGGTTCTTCTGCACTTTGAAGATAATACTTAATAGAAAAAGGAGTATTATCCTTTGGCTTCCAGTTTGCATAAACTGTCGTATTATTTGCCGGCATTTTATTAAATTCAAAAGCAGTTAAAAAAGTTTCATTATCTATATACCAACCAAGAAAATCATAACCATCCATTGTTGGGTCAGCAGGTGCTTCTACTGTAGTGTCATAATCTTGTGTTTTGGCTGCGACATTACTTCCACCATTACTATTAAATGTGATGGTATATGAATTGATTTCATACATTGCTTTAACTAAAAGCGTCTCTTTTACTTTTGCAAATGAAGTACTCCAGCCTGTAAAATTATAGCCTATTCTACTAGGATTAGCTGGAGCTTGCGCATCCAAATCATATTCAACATATTCAGTTCTTAAAACACTTTTATCATGATCTTCAAAAGTTACTTTATACTTATTTGTTGTCCTTAAATACCGCGCTATTAGCGT
>JAAZJD010000034.1 GCA_012800525.1 Clostridiales bacterium | reverse complement strand
TAATGTGCGTATAAAATTTTAGAGGATATTTTTTACGCTATAGGAGGTTACTATGTATAACAAAACATATCAAGAATGGCTAAATAATGTAAGTGCAGATGAGAAAAAAGAATTGCTTGCTATTAAAGATAATGAAAACGAAATCAAAGAGAGGTTTGCACTTGAACTTGCTTTTGGAACTGCAGGAATGCGTGGTGTTATTGGTATGGGAACATACAGAATGAATCAATATACCGTTAAGCGTGCAACTGAAGGTCTTGCAAGATATATATTAGAAAATGGAAAAGAAGCAATGGAAAGAGGAGTCTTTATTTCCTATGATACAAGACTTTATTCTATGGAATTTGCTTTAGATGTTGCAAATGTTTTATCCGCTTTTGGAATTAAATCATATATTTTTGATTCATATAGACCAGTGCCTATGTGCTCTTTTGCAATTAGGGAGTTAAAGACTTTTGCAGGTGTAATGATTACAGCTTCACATAATCCTAAAGAATATAACGGATATAAAGTTTACGGAGAAGATGGCGCTCAAATGTCTCCAGATGCAACTGCAGTTGTTGTAGGATATATTAAAAAAGTGGAAAGCTATTTTACCGTGCCATGCGATAAAGTTACGATTACAGAATATAAAAAAGCAAAGGATGGTCAAAAATTAAATGCAAATATCACTGTTATAGGAAAAAGTATTGATGAAAAATATTATAAAATTTTGGAAGGATTAATGCTTTCAAAAGATATAATTGCAAAACGCGGAAAGGATATAAAACTTGTATATACACCAATTCATGGTTCTGGTTATGTGCCAGTGACAACAATGTTTTCTAGACTTGGAATTGCAGCACATATAGTTGAAGAACAAAAAAATCCAGATACAGCTTTCTCAACTGTTTCAATGCCAAATCCTGAAAAAGCAGATGCATTGCTTTTAGGAATGAAGCTTGGAGATAAGGTTAATGCTGATATCGTTTTAGGTACAGATCCAGATTGCGATAGAATGGGTGTTGCTATGAGAAATGCAGAAGGCAAATTTGAGCTATTAACTGGTAATCAAATAGGGGTTTTAATGCTTGATTATCTCATTACAAGAAAAGAAGAGCTTGGTATTTTACCAAGTAACGGTGCAGTTATAAAAACTATAGTTACAAGCACTCTAGCTGATAGAATCGCTAAGAAAAAAGGGATGAAAGTCTTTAATGTTTTAACTGGGTTTAAGTTTATAGGAGAACTTATGACTGAATGGGCTAAGACCAAAGAATATGAATATATCTTCGGCTTTGAAGAAAGTTATGGCTCACTTGTTGGAACTCATGCTAGGGATAAAGATGCGGTCATTTCTTGTTTGATTTTTGCAGAACTTGTTTTATACCTAGAAGAAAAAGGATTAACAGTATTTAAGAGACTAGAGCAAATATATCAAGACTTTGGATATTATACAGAAAAAAATGTTTCCATAGCATATAAAGGTCTTAAAGGCATGGATGAGATGAAAAGTGTTATGAGTAAACTCCGCCAAAAGGATATAAAATCACTTGGAACAGAAAAAGTTTTAAAGGTTGCAGATTATAAAACAAGAAAGATTAAATATGCAGATGGCAGTGTTGAAGATATAACTTTGCCTCAATCGGATGTTGTTTATCTAGGACTTTCAAATGAGCAATTTGTTTGTATAAGACCAAGTGGTACAGAGCCAAATTTAAAAATATATGTGCTAGTTTTTGAAAGTGATAAAGCTCAAAGCATAAGAAAGGCAGAATACATTTTAGCTGAAACAGAAAAGATACTAAAGTAGCTATTACAATGTTTAAAATATAGTGCTAGTCTTTGAAAGTGATAAAGCTTAAAGCATAAGAAAGGCAGAATATATCCTAAGCTGAAACAGAAAAGATACTAAAGTAGTTATTACGATGTTTAAATATAGTGCTAGTTTTTGAAAGTGATAAAGCTTAAAACATAATAAAGTAGGGTGCATCTTAAGTTGAAATAGAAAAGATATTAAAATAGTTATTACAATTGATTTTGTTATGATATAGACTCTAAAAAAAAAGGAGAAGGGATATGGGGGAAGATTTAGATCAAAAAAATAAAAAAGAAGAAGATCTAGAGCAAAAAAACGACATAAATGAAGATGGAACCATTGCTCTAGATATTAATGCTAGTGAACAAAAAGAAAAAACATATGTTCCTAAAAAAGAAATAATTTGGTATGGAATTGCTGCAGCTGGGCAAGGGATGATATATGCGATTATGTCTTCATATATCTCGGATTTTTATATAAGTGTAGCAATGTTTCCACCTCTTTTTGTTCTATTGATTATGATATTTGCTAGGGTATGGGATGCAATAAACGATCCATTAATGGGCATTATAGCTGATAAGATTACACCAAAAAAAGGTAAGTACAAGATGTATTCCTTGTTTACTCCGATACCACTTATCATATTGACGTTTTTGATGTTTTATATACCAAAAGGTTTCCAAGGTCCTGATGGATTAATTTTAGCTAGCAAGATGACTGGAGCAATGGCCTATGCAGGAATTGTCTATATACTATGGGGGATGACTTTTACTGTTAGCGATGTGCCTTTTTGGTCTATGCCAAATACGATGACACCAAATGCAAAAGAACGTGGAAATATCATAGCTATCGGCAGGACAATAAATGGAATAGGCTCAGCAGTGCCAATGGCTGCATATATGTTGCTTGGTTTTATTTTGCCACATGTTATTAAGGGGAAAACTGAGCTTGAGTTTAATCGTATTCAATATCTAATTATAACTTTATTTTGTGCAGTTTTAGGCGGTGGATTATTTATAATTTCTGCATTTACGACAAAAGAGAGAGTTATCATACCAAAAGAAGACACTAAAAAGAGAAAACCAGGTGAACCTTCAGTACTTAAAAGAATCTTTACATGCAAGCCTTTAATGTTAGTGGTTTTAGCAGGTGTTTTGTCTTGTGGAAGATATTTAGTTCAAGTAGCTGCAATTCATGTCGCAAGATATTCAATATACATAGGACCAGATATAACAAATTTAGCAGGTGATGCTTTAACTGCAGCTTTATCAAAAAGTAGAAGTACTGTTTCAATGGTACTGAATGTGTGCTCTGCAGTCGGTATGTTTGGTGCAATGGTATTTATGCCAGCACTTTTCAAAAAGTTTAACTACAAACAAATATTGATTGTCTCTTGTATAGGCGGATTTATTTCAAATCTTTTAGCCTTCTTTGTTGGTTGGTATGGCAATTTTTGGGGAAGTTTACCATTTTTTGTAATTTCTGCAATTCCACTTGGGGTATTAAATATTGTTTTATTTGCAATGATTGGAGACTGTCTAGACTTTATTGAATGGAAGACAGGATATAGGGAAAATGCTTTAGGAAGCTCACTTCAATCTTTTGTCAATAAGCTTGGAAATGCAATAGCGACAGCTTCAATTATTGTTGTATTTATGATTATGGCAATAGACCCTGCTCAAATGGTTGAGGCAAGTGGTACATTTGGTCCACACACACTAAATGAAGCAAAGAGAAGAAGTATATTCGCTCTTGTTTCAATAGCACCAGGAGTTAGTATGTTGCTTGCAACTATACCACTATTTTTCTATGACATAGTTGGAGAAAAGAAAGAAAAGATTTTAAGCGAACTTGCCATTAAAAGAGCAGAACGCGGTATTGATTTTTCGGAAAAATAAGATAAGAGGTTCAGTTGTTTCTGAGCCTTTTAAAATATAATGGATTTAACTAGAAAGGAGGAAGTCATGTTTATTTATCCAAAGTTTGAAGATGGAATAAAAGTAGTTACTAGAATGCAAGGTGAGACTGCTTCAATGCTTCAAAATATTACTGTATATCAAATGAAAAAAGGTGAAGAATTATCGCTTTTAGATGAGGGTTGCGAAACAGCTGTTTTGCTGCTTGAAGGAGATATAACATATTTTTATGAAGATAAAGAAGTTAGGGCTAAAAGAAGAGGCGTCTTTATAGATCCCGCTACTTGTCTACATGTATGTAAAGATACTGAAATTGTCGTAGTTGCAAATGCTAATAGTGAAATATTAGTGCAAAGCACAAATAATGAAAAAGAATTTGAGACAGTGCTATATACCAAAGATAATATAAGATCGTTTGTGTCTTGTGACGGCAAATGGGAAAATACTGCAGTTAGAGATGTTGTGGATATTATAACCATTAAAGTTGCTCCATATTCAAATATGGTCCTTGGAGAAGTCATGGCAAGACAAGGAAGGTGGTGGTCATATATTCCTCACCATCATCCACAACCAGAGGTTTACTATTATAAATTTGATAAAAGTAGAGAGGGTGGTTTTGGTGCTTGCTTTATAGGAGAAGAAGCACACACTATTAAAGATGGTTCAGCAGGACTTTTTGAAGGTGGGAAAAATCACGCACAAGTTACTGCACCAGGATATCCTATGTATTGTGCTTGGATGATAAGACATTTAGATGGTGATATTTGGGACAATACAAGAACTGACGACCCAAGATATTCTTGGCTTTTAAAAGAGTAATAAGATTTGTACTAGCAATATTTTGTAATATTGTTTGCAATATAAAGTAAAGTTGTTAAAAGTTAAATGTATTTAACAAATATAAAGATTAGGATTCTAAAGTTTAGAGTTTAGTATATTGAGGTGATGATATGATAAAAACAATGAGAGTTTCTGTTGGAGATGCAATAATTCGTTTTTTAGATAAACAATATGTATCTTTTGACGGTAAAGAGACAAAGTTTGTTGATGGGGTTTTTACAATATTTGGACATGGTTGTGTTTTAGGAATCGGTGAAGCTTTGGCTTTAGGCGATCATACTTTAAAAACATATCAAGGTAAAAATGAGCAGGGAATGGCGCATGTTGCAATTTCATATGCTAAGCAAAATAATAGAAGAAAAATAATACCTTGTATTTCAAGTATAGGACCTGGTGCTGCAAATATGGTTACTGCAGCAGCAGTTGCAACTGTAAATAATATACCCCTTCTTCTATTCCCTGGAGATACATTTGCTACAAGAAGACCAGATCCAGTTTTACAACAATTAGAGCAACCGTCTGATTTGAATATAACAACAAATGATGCGTTCAAACCTGTGGTTAAATTCTTTGACAGAATCACTAGACCTGAGATGCTAGAGAGTGCATTATTAAACGCTATGAGAGTATTAGTAGATCCTGCATCTACTGGAGCTGTATGTATTGCTTTGCCTCAAGATGTACAAGGTGAGTCATATGATTTCCCTTTAGATTTATTTGAAAAAAGAGTGCATATAATCAAAAGAGCTACGCCTACAGATGAAGAAATAAAAGAAGCTTCAAATCTTATTAAATCATCTAAAAAACCATTAGTGATTGTAGGTGGTGGTGCAAGATATAGTGAAGCAGGGGATGTTATTGGCGATTTTTGCAAAGAATATAATATTCCTTTTGCAGAAACTCAAGCAGGAAAATCTACAATAAGTGCAGAAAATCCAATGTATTTAGGTGGAATTGGAGTTACTGGAAATTTGGCTGCAAATATGATAGCTAAAGATGCTGATCTAATCATAGGGATAGGAACTAGATTTTCAGATTTTACAACATCTAGTAAGACTTTATTTAAAGATGCAAAAGTTTTAACGATTAATACTTCAGATTTTCATGCTTCAAAGTTAAATTCCCAAAAAATTGTAGGTGATGCTAGAAAATCAATGGAAATGCTATTTGGTGCATTAATGGGATATAAATCTGGCTATACAAATGAAGTAACAAAAGCACAAAATGCATGGAAAAAAGAATATGAAAGACTTGCAAGTATTGAGTATTCGGAAGATTTAAAACCTGAAGTTTGTGATATGACAGAATCTACAATGAAAGATTTTTGTAAAGCTACTAATGCAAGGCTAACACAAACAAAAGCACTAGCTTTAATAAGAAAACACATTGAAGAAGATGCTATTGTTGTAGGGGCCTCGGGTTCATTGCCTGGGTGCATGCAAAGAATGTGGGATACCAAAAGTCTATATTCATATAATATGGAATATGGCTATTCTTGTATGGGCTATGAAATAGCAGGAGCTCTTGGCAGTAAGCTTGCAAATCCAAAAGCAAGTGCATATGCATTTGCAGGAGATGGTAGTTTTTTAATGCTACATTCTGAGCTTGTAACTGCAATTCAAGAAAAGAGTAAAATAACAATATTACTTTTTGACAATGGCGGTTTTGGCTGTATTAATAATTTGCAAATGAGTAGTGGTATATCTAGTCTTGCAACAGAATTTAGATATGGCGCAAAATCATTAACTCCATTTTTAAAAATATCTTATGCTGATGTTGCTAGAGGTTATGGCTGCAAGGCATATACTGCAACGACAGAAGAAGAACTAATAGAAGCTTTAGAGGCACAAAAGGAAGATAAAGAAGTTGTTTTAATAGATATTAAAGTGCTACCAAAAACTATGACAGGTGGATATGAGGGAGGTTTTTGGCAAACGGGTCTAACTTATGAGCCTAGAAATCCAAAACAAAAAAAGGCACTTCTAGAACTTAAAAGCAAAATTAAAGATTAAAAATTAGTGCAAGTTGAAAAGCAATTTGGTTTTTTAGGCAAAAAGAAACATTAAATATGTTTTGTAAAGATTAAAATTAGCGCAAGTTACAAAGTAAATTGATTTTTTAGGTGGAAAGAAACATTAAGCATGCTTTGTAAAGATTAAAAATTAGTGCAAGTTGAAAAGCAATTTGGTTTTTTAGGTAAAAAAACACTAAGTATGCTTTGTAAAGATTAAAACTAGTGTAAGTTGTAAAATTAAATGAGTCTTTTGGCGAAAAGAAAAAATACCATAATGCTTTATAAAGATTAAAAACTAGCTCCTTTTTAGTATTTAAAAATGTCATTATGTGATAGAATTTGAGTGATCGGTTTTTAAAATATTAAAAGAAAAATATATTTATTTTGAGGTAAAAATGGAAGAATTTAAACTTGGAATAGCTCCTATTGGTTGGACTAACGATGACATGCCAGATTTGGGTGCTGATATTTCTCTTGAACAATGTGTAGATGATATGGCAAAAGCTGGATATAAAGGAACAGAAATTGGAAATAAATATCCAAAAGAGCCAAGAAAGTTGAAAGAAGAGTTAGACAAAAGAGGATTAAAGGTTGTCAATGCTTGGTTTTCAACTTTTGTTTTATCTAAAATAATGAGTGAAAATCTTTCTGCACTTAGAGAACTATGTGCTAAGCTTTCCATTTTAGGGGCGACAAAGGTTGGAGTTTCTGAGCAAACAGGCTCTGTTCAAGGACAGCCAGTATCTGTTTTTAAAGAGAGAAAAATTTTAACAAGTGGAGATTGGGAAAGGTTATTTAATGGACTTGAAGATCTAGGCCAAATGACAAAAGAAGAGTTTGACATAGATTTAGTTTATCATCATCACATGGGTACAGTTGTTCAAACTGCAAAAGAAACGGAAATTTTAATGGATAATACAAATGAGTTTGTAGGACTATTATTTGATGTTGGACATTTTGCATATGCTGGTGAAGATTATATGTCTATTTTTAATAAATACCACGAAAGAATTAAGCACATACACTTAAAAGATATTAGAAAAGAGATTGTTCAAAAGGTTATAGATGAAGACCTTTCGTTTCTAGAAGGTGTAAGACTAGGCACATTTACAGTTCCAGGAGATGGAGATATAGATTTTGTGCCAGTAGTTGAAGCTATTAAAAAGTATAACTATAACGGATGGCTTTTAGTAGAAGCAGAGCAAGATCCTGCTAAAGCAAACCCATTGGAGTATGCAAAAAAAGCAATGAAATATTTAAAGTCAATACTTTAATCTAAAAGTATTACACGAGGTAAAAATGAAAGTTGGAATTATTGGATTTGGAAGAATTGGCAAGGTGCATGCAGAAAGTCTAATTAGGTATGCAAGTGGCATCGAAGTAAAAGCTATAGCTGACCCATTTATTAGCGAAGAATCAAAACTTTGGGCTAAAGCTAATGGGGTTAAAGAGGTTTATAGCGATTATGAGAAAATTTTAGCGGATAAAGAAATTGATATAGTTTTAATTTGTTGTCCGACAGATCAACATTTTATAGTATCCAAAAAAGCTATTTTAAGTGGAAAACATGTTTTCTGTGAAAAACCAGTTTCTCATAGTGTTGAAGAAATTTTGGAAATTAAAAAGCTTTTAGAAAAATATAATGTTTTGTATCAAGTAGGATTCAATAGAAGGTTTGATAAAAATTTTGCAACATTGAAAGAAAAAGTTGCAAGCGGGATGATTGGCGATTTGCATATTTTAAAAATTACATCTAGAGATCCTGCCCCACCACCAATATCATATGTTAAAGTTTCTGGTGGAATGTTTTTAGATATGACTATACATGATTTTGATATGGTAAGGTTTGTATCTGGTGAAGAAGTTGAAGAAGTTTTTGTTTTTGGCGGAGTTATGGTAGATGAAGAGATTGGGAAAGCTGGTGATATAGATACTGCCATTATTTCATTAAAATTAAAAAGTGGAGCTTTAGCAGTTATTGATAATTCAAGAGAAGCTGCCTATGGATATGATCAAAGAGTTGAAGCCTTTGGTTCAAAGGGGCAAATTATTGCAAAAAATGAATTAGAAAATACGACTGTAATTGCAACAAAAGATGGAATTTTGTCTAGAACTCCAAAATATTTCTTCTTAGAAAGATATATGCAAGCATATACTGAAGAAATTAAGCAATTTGTTGAATCAATTAAATCAAAATCATGCACAGTCTGTGGTGTCGATGATGGGCTAAAACCAGTGCTTATTGGACTTGCAGCAAAGAAATCTCTTAAAGAAAATAGGCCTGTAAAAATAGCTGAAATTGAAAAGGAATACGGAATTAAAAGTTAATTGAGATTAAGAAAACTCTAATAAAAATGAGGGGATTATGCCAAACTTAATTACTCATATCGAATTTGGCAAAGAAGTGTATAAGCACTTGCCAGAAGAAACAAAAAAGATAGTTGAAGGCGATATGCAAGCCTATATCTTAGGCTCCATAGGCCCAGATGTTTTATTTGCACTAAGAGAACTTGGTTTTAAAGATTTAGATAAATATCCAAATGCTTTACAGTTTATTGCGCAATATGAAACATTTGAAGAAATGCGTAAATATCAAATAGAAAATCCTTGCAAGACAAGATACGCATATATGCTAGGATATTTATGTCATTATGCGGCAGATAAAAACTTGCATCCATATGTAAACTATTTTAATGAAAATATTTTACCAAAAGAGATGAATTGCCAAGAATTTGCAAGTATACACTCATTGATAGAAAGTGCTTTAGATACATATGTTTTAACAGAGATACGTGGATATGAAAATCCCAATTTATATAAACCAAACAAGGAATTAAAAATAAGTAGAAAACAAAAGCTTAAAATAGGAAAGCTTTATGAAGATGCGATTAATAAAATTTATGGTATTTCTTTAGATGCAAAAAAGTTTTCACTTTCCGCTGGGCTAACAAATAAATTTATGTGGTTTACTAACGATAAAAGAAGAATTAAATATAAACTTGTAAGAAATATAGAGAAAAAATATCTTAGTTCACAAAAAATCACATGTTTATTTAGACCAGTTGCTAGATATGGTGAAGTTGATTACTTAAATTTTGCAAAAAATCCTTGGCGAAAAGTAAGAAACAGAGATGAACTTATAGATTTAAGTGCGGTTGAAACTTTGGATGTAGCATTAGAAGAGGCTTCAAAATACTATTTGCCAGCTTTTCATGCAAGTGTGTCAAATAATGTTCCTTTGGATGAAGACCAGTTTATCATTAACTATGAAGGAATGGATACATCAATAATCTAAAGCTTTTTATTTTAAGGTGGTTTTTAATAGCAAATATTGAGCTTTTAGGGAAATGAAGTGCAGATTTAGTTAATATTAGGCTAAATTAGGGAAGTGGTGTAAAATTTTATCAAACTATCTTATTATTTAGGGAAGCAGTATATTTTTTTGCGAAAAAACTCCTTAAATTAGGGAAATGGCATTAAAAATTAAGAAAATATGTGATTTTTTAGGGAGCGCATATTAAAGTTATGTAAAAAATTAACAAGTGGAGGGATTATGAATGATTTACAAATAGAGCAAAGTGCAAAACTTTTACCAATAGTTGAAGTTGCAAAAAAGCTAGATATAGAAGATTTAGAACAATATGGTAAATATAAGGCTAAAGTTAGTCCATTAAATGATAGAAAAAAATATGGCAAATTAATATTAGTGACTGCAATTAGTCCTACAAAGTTTGGTGAGGGAAAGACAACTGTTTCTATTGGACTTGCAGATGGGCTTGCAAAAATTGGAAAAAATGTTTGCTTGGCTTTAAGAGAGCCATCCCTAGGTCCAGTTTTTGGTATTAAAGGTGGTGCTGCTGGCGGTGGATATGCGCAAGTTTCACCAATGCTAGATATAAATTTGCATTTTACAGGCGATTTTCATGCAATTACATCTGCAAACAACCTTTTAGCATCAGCAATTGATAATCACTTAAATCATGGAAATCAATTAGGAATTGATCCTTTAAAGATTATATATAAGCGTTGTCTTGACTTAAATGATAGGGCTTTAAGAGATATTATTGTAGGTCTTGGTGGAATTAAAGATGGTGTTATAAGAAGGGATGGCTTTACTATAACTGCTGCATCTGAGATTATGGCAACACTTTGTTTAGCAGAAAATCTTGAAGATTTAAAACAAAGATTAGGCTCAATTTTAATAGGCTATACTTTCGATGATAAGCCAGTATTTTGCAGAGATTTAAAAGTAGAAAATGCAATGACAATCTTGTTAAAAGAAGCTATGAAGCCAAATCTAGTACAAACATTGGAAAATAATCCAGCTTTTGTACATGGTGGACCTTTTGCAAATATAGCACATGGATGTAATACAATCGTTGCAACTCAAACTGCAATGACGCTTGCTGATTATACAGTAACTGAAGCTGGGTTTGGTGCAGATTTGGGAGCAGAAAAGTTTTTAGATATAAAATGTAGAAAAGCTAACATCTTTCCAAATGCTGTTGTGCTTGTGGCAAGTATTAGAGCTTTAAAATATAACTCTTGTATGGATATAGATTTTTCAAAAGAAAATATCAAAGCATTAGAAAAAGGCTCCGAAAATCTTATAAGGCATATTAGAAACTTAAGAGATGTTTTTGGAGTAAAAGTAGTTGTTGCATTAAATAAATTTACGTTAGATACGGATGCTGAAATTAAAGTTGTTGAAAGAATTGCTAAAGAAAATGGGGCAGATTTTTGTGTCGCTGATGTTTGGGCAAAAGGTGGAGATGGTGCAATAGAACTAGCTAAAATTGTAGCTAAGGCTACCGAAAATGAAATAAAACCGCGTTTTGCATATGATGTTAACGATAGTATTAAAGATAAAATTAATGCAATTTGCACAAAAATTTATCATGCAAAAGATGTTGCATATTCGCCACAAGCTTTAGACGCAATCGAGAAGCTAGAAAAAAACAATTTAGATAAAATGCCAATTTGCATTGGAAAAACCCAATATTCTTTTACAGATGATGGAACAGTTTTAGGTGCACCTTCTGATTATACTTTCCACATTAGAGACGTCTATGTTAGAGCTGGTGCTGGATTTATAGTAGCTGTTGCTGGACAAATGATGCTAATGCCAGGTCTTGCTGCAAAACCAAACTTTGAAAAGATGACAATTACAAATGACGGAAAAGTAGATGGTGTATTTTAAGAGGCATTTGATTTTTTAGTCTAAAAATTCGTTTAGAGGCTGTTAAGAAACTCAAAAAAATCTTAACAGCTTTTTTGTTGTCGAAACACAAACACATTTAGAGAAGTGTTATTTTGACATTAGCTATTTATATGTTGTAGTTATTTAAATATTTCTTAACAGCTTTTTTGTTATCAAAAAATAAACACATTGAAAGAAGTGCTTTTTGATATTAGTTGTAACCTAATATATGTTGTAGTTACTGAAATGTTTCTTAGAATCCTTTTTTGTTGATATTGTAAATATAAATATCATATTGTATAATTTTAAATAATTAGGAATGTTTTTAAAGCCTAGATTGGAGTGTAAGGGAAATGGATGAAAATTTAAAAAATGAAGATTCTTTCAAAGAAAATGAAAAAACAAATGAAAATTCACTTGATTTAGAAAATATTGAATTTGACCATTCAGATGAATTGGGTGGAAAGAAAAAAAGAGGGTTTAGCAAATCTAAAAATAAAGACGAAGAGTATGCAAATAAAACAGTTTTAGATGACACTAAATATTTAACAAAGGCTAATGTTTTTAGTTTTTCAGCTGGTGGTTTTGGACAAAATTTAATTATCGGAGTAGTAAATTCATATATACTCTTTTTCTTGACTGATATTGCTCAAATTGGTTTAGCAGTAACATCTACACTAATGCTTGCTGCAAGGTTATTTGATGCCTTTAACGATCCTATCATGGGTACAATAGCTGATAAAACTAATACAAAATATGGAAAGTTAAGACCATATTTAGCGATAGCTCCAATGCCGCTATTGTTTTTAACTATTGCTTTATATCTGCCGCCTCATTGGATTGCTGACTCTGGAAGAGTTGCCTATTATTGCACCATATATGTACTATGGGGAATCTTCTATACAATTGGCGATATACCATTTTGGGGTATGCCTTCAGCGATGACGCCAAATCCTAAAGAAAGATCTAATTTTA
Organism: Clostridiales bacterium; assembly: GCA_012800525.1. Classification (GTDB taxonomy): domain Bacteria; phylum Bacillota; class Clostridia; order Christensenellales; family DTU072; genus JAAZJD01. The sequence goes on along the minus strand of JAAZJD010000034.1, from coordinate 3,973 downwards.
TAACCTTCTCGCGTATATTCCATTCAATTGGTGGGGCATTACCCATTATGTTACTCCCATTATTTTCAGTCTTTTTTGGCGAAAAGCAGCCTATGACATATTTTGCTATGGCTATATTTGCTGGAGTTGTAGGCGCCTCTTTATTCCAGCTTGTTTTCTTTGGGTCTAAAGAGCGAGTTAAAAGCAATGTCCCAGCACCTTCCGTACCACAAATATTTAAAGAATTATTTACAAATAAACCTTTGCTTATTACTGTAGCAGCAAATGCCGCTGCTTTTGCAAGAGCTATACCAATATCTGCAGGACTTTACTTAAGTAATTATCTTTTAATTGGTGTTCCCTCAGGTTTAGGGCAATCGATGGTCAATACTTTAATGGTCGCTGGCTTTGGTGTGTCGGGATTTTTAGGCATGCTCACAACACCATATTTCACTAAAAAGTTTGAATTTAGAAAGTTATATATGCTCTCTTGTATTGTAGGAGCAGTATCTATGGGTCTTCTTACAGTATTTGCATTTACAATTGGTCCTTATATGATATTGTTTATCTTAGGTTTTTTTGTTATGGGACTTCCATATGGATTAGTATGTAACTTAAATTATTCTATGATTGCAGAAAGCATGGATTATGCAGAGTGGAAATCAGGCCGTAGAACTGAAGGTATTAGTGCCTCTATGCAAACATTTATGAATAAGATTATGACTACTTTACAAAACTTTATGATTCCATTAATGCTTGTTATATTCAAATATACAGAACCTACTGAAGCTAATGCTTCGCCAGTGCAATCTGATTTAACTAAAATTGGCCTAACTTTAATTGCTACAGTTATACCTTGTATAGCATGGGTTATCAATTTCTTTATAATAATGCTATATCCATTGCATGGAAAATTTAGAACAAATATGTATGAAGAATTAGCAGCACAACGTGAAGCTGCAGGTCTTACAATAGCTTCAGAGGTAGAGGTGCAAAGCTAAATGTGTAATTTTCATATATAGTAAAAAAAAGACCTCCAAAGTTAGTTTTGGAGGTTTATTTTATAATGAATAAAATATTGTAGTTATTTTTTAAGTACCATAAAGGCGGCAGCTGCACCTCCAGCTATCATATAGAAAAGAATAAGTATGAGTACTGATGCTTTTGCCCAGTTTCTTTTTGTTTCATTAACTTTAATCTTTTTGTTAAAAGCCCAAACAAATGCAGCAATTAAGTTAACTAAAGGAATAAGCATAACAAACAATGTTTTAAACCATTCTCCTACAAAAACGACAGGGGCCATTGGAACCAAATGCTTTGGTTCAGGTTTTTTATAAAGCGTATCCCTATAATTTGTTTTTACATAAGGATCATGTGCTTTTGTTTTTCTTTCTACAAAGGGTTCTTTATATTTTTTACTCATATTATCCTTGTTATTTGTTCCTAGATTAAAGATATTATACTACAATTTGTTTTTGCTTAAGGATCGTGTACTTTAGAATGGCTCACTCATATTATCCTTTTAACTTATTCCTAGATTAAAGATATTATACTACAATTTGTTTTTACATAAGGATCATGTGCTTTAGAATGGCTCACTCATATTATCCTTTTTGTTTATTCCGAGACTATTATACTACATATTAAGGCGTAGATGTTATTTAGTCTTATTTAATTCATATACTAGCGCTTCATATGGTCTTAGTATCATAGGTTCAAGAACAGGTCTATCATATCCATAATTATGCAACACTAAGTTGCAGTTTTTATTTACAGTTTCTGGATGCGGGTTAAATGAGACTTCTTTATTTTTATAGTTGCAAACCACTAAAATAGTAACACCGTTATATGTTCTTATATAAACATGTAAGTCTTCATTACCAGAGTTGTATTCTTGATAGTAACCTTTAATTATTACTTCATTATTTAAGCGATATTTAATAAGTTTTTTATAAAAGTTTAAAATTGAATCATGGTTTAAAAGGTCATTTTTTGTGTTAATTTCGGTATAATTTGGATTTATTAAAAACCAGGGTGTACCTTTAGTAAATCCAGCATTTTCGCTATCATCCCATTGCATAGGTGTTCTTGCATTATCTCTTGCTCTAACCTTCAAGACCTTGAGTATTATAGGTCTAAATAGGGGTTCAAAAACTCCAAAAACCCTTCTAACATTTGTAACTACAACATCTTGAAAATCATCGATGCTTTCAAATGGGTAATTTGTCATTCCTATTTCTTGACCTTGATAGATATAAGGGGTGCCTTGTTGCATATATAGTGAAATTGCAAGCATTTTAGCCGCTTCAACCCTTTTATCTTTATAGTCGCCTGTAAATCTTTTTAGACTTCTTGGGAAATCATGATTTTCAAAGTATAAGCTATTCCAGCCTTTTTGAAATAGGCCTAGTTGCCATCTTGAAAAAATCTTTTTTAAATTAGTTAACTTAAACTTTCTAGGCAATACTTGTTTATAAAAATCTGTTTCCATATGTTCAAAATGGAAAACATTATCTAGTTCTTCATTTTCTTCATTAGTATAAATTAACGCTTGCTCTAAATTTACACCCGCACCTTCACCTACAATCATAGTGTCTTTTTTAGAAAAACCATTTTTACTAAGTTCTCTTAAATAGGTGTGGATGTTAGGGCCATGAGTGAAATGCTCGTCTCCTCTTACAAAAGGATGCCATTTCCCATTTGGAAGATCTTTTGCTTTACTAATGTATGTAATAACATCACATCTAAAGCCATCGACTCCAAGATCAAGCCAAAAATTAACTATATCTTCAACTTCTTTTCTAACTTTTGGGTTATCCCAATTTAAATCTGGTTGCTCTTTTGTAAATAAATGTAAATACCACTCGCCTGTTTTTTCATCATATGTCCAAGCAGAACCACCAAATCTTGATGTCCAATTATTTGGAGGTTTTTTGCCATTTTTTCCACGACCTTTTCTCCAAAAATAATAATCTCTAAACTCATTATCAGTTGATTCTTTACTTTTTATAAACCATTCATGTTCAAATGATGTGTGATTTACAACTAAATCCATAATCAGTTTCAAATCACGTTTATGCATTTCGGAAATAAGTTTTTTGAAATCATCTAAAGAGCCAAACTCTGGAGAAATATCTCTATAATCTGAAATGTCATAACCATTGTCATAGTTTGGAGATTTGTAAATAGGGGAGAGCCAAATAGCTTTTACTCCCAAATCTTGAATATAATCTAATTTAGAAATTATACCTTGAATGTCGCCAATGCCGTCGCCATTGCTATCGCAAAAACTTCTAGGATAAATTTGGTAAACAAAAGAATCCTTGTACCATCTTGTTTTATTGCTCATAAATCACCAAGTAATATAAATGCATAAGACACTTTCTAATCATAAAGAAGAGAAAGTGCTTATTTTATATTAAAATATAGGGCTAGTTTTTAGTAAAAACTTAGACTAAATAATTTTAGTCAAGTTTCATACTAATAAGAATATCTCTCAAATTGATAGCTTCGTCAGTGCTTAAGGTAAATCCTTTACCCATTCTATCGCGCCCTGGAGCCCACTCGCGTAAGTCTAAACGTGCATCTCTTCCATTCCAGCTTACATAGTTTAACTCTTTGGTCCAACCTCTAGCTGATTCGCTCAAAACACCAATTTCTTGCTTTACTTCATACTTTAGCCCAGCGGGTATTGTCTTGTCTCTATCTTGTTTTTTTTCTGGGGGCATAATTCTCCCTCCTATCCGTGATAATAATATTATATATCTAAAATATTATATAGTCAATATACAATATAATATATTATATAATAAGGCGAGATATTTTTTTATGTAGCGAAAATTAAAGAGTGAAAGGTGAAGCCTCAATTCCCGAGTTGTAAGATTAAATGAACCTTTTATGTAAAAGAAAAGACCCATAGGTCCATTCACTGCTATAATGTTTTTGAACAAACAACAAAGTAACAGGAGATGAGAACTATGAGTCAAAAACATTG
>JAAZJD010000033.1 GCA_012800525.1 Clostridiales bacterium | reverse complement strand
TTACGCAACTCTTTTATTTTATTTAAAATACATATCTTATTCTTCACTAATAGCTTCTTGTGGACAAGCGCCTACACATGCTCCACAACCTAAACATTCATTAGCATCAATTTCATAAGCATCACCCACATTTGAAATTGCTCCTACTGGGCATTCAGCCTCACAAACTCCACATGCGATACACTCATCTTTGTTAATTACGTATGACATTTTAAACCTCCCTAATACTTAGCTTTATTTCCAATTTATTATATCACTATAGCAGCTATTGGTCAATATAGAATATTACTTTTTCTTTTGATTTTGAGCCTTTCCTTTTTTCTTTCCCTTCCGATCGCCTTTCTTCATATTTTTAAAATTTTGATTGTTTTTTTCACTTTTGTTTATATCATTATCACGAGGTTCTTCTAAAACTTTGTTTTCTTTTTTTTCTTTTACAGTATCACTTTGTTCTCTAACTTGAGTAATTTCATCCACATCAAATTCATGCTCTTTTGAGGAGCCATCTTCATCTTCTTGATAAAATCTCACCTTCACTCTTTCTTTTAAGGTTGCAGTTCCGACAACTTTTCCTCTACCCATTGGAGTATTTACAAACGAACCAACTTTTGGGAGTTTTAAGGCGACTTTTTCATAATGATCGTTTTCAAACTTCAAGCAACACATTAATTTACCACAAAAACCACTAATAGCTGTTGGATTTAATGACAAATCTTGATTTTTGGCCATTTTTATTGAAGTTTTTTCATAATCTTTTAAAAACCTTGCACAACAACATTCCATCCCACAAGGTGCTAGAGCTCCATACATTTTGACACTGTCACGTTCATATATTTGCCTCAACTCAATCCTTGTTTTAAATTCTGAAGCTAAAACTTTTACTAATTCTCTAAAATCCACCCTTGCTTCTGCTGTAAAATATATTATTAGTTTTGATCTATCAAATGTATATTCTGCTCCGACAACTTTCATATCAAGCTTATGTTCTCTCACTCGCTCAACTGTACTTTTTAATACTTTGGATTTATCGGCTAAATTTTCCTCGTGTTTTTTTACGTCTTCTTCTGTTGCAAGCCTTAACACTGGCTTTAACTCACCATGAATACTATCTTCTGGCATAACTTTATTACCAAAAGAAACTGTTCCGCATTCAAGTCCTCTAGAAGTTTCAACTATAACTTTATCTGAAGGCTTAAACTCCATATCAGCTGGATTGAAATAATACACTTTGGGATTGCTATCAAAAACTACGCCAACTACAACTTTTCCCATCTATACCTCTATATAAAAATTAACAAAATGTTAATTCAATTTTTGCTACGTTATTATTTTAACATAAAATGACTTTTTAATATATTAACTGCTTACTCTTTGTAAATATAAGCATTTTCTAGTATTGCAAACAAAAGTTTTTCTACAACTGAAATTGGTGTTACATTAAAATTCAACTGCTCCCTTGCAAAACCAATTGATTCTATAGCCATTGCAAGTGCTGTTATAGAATATTTTTCAGCTAAAATCTTCAGTTCTTTTTCCTTTTTAATTGTCATATATTCAATGTTGCTATTAGTTTTCAAAATTAATACATCTTTAAATATTATTTCAATAAAATCTAGTGACTTTAAAATATATTCAGTATTTTTCCCATATTGACTCCCTTTAAAGAAAGCATCATGTGAAAGCATTCCAACAATATCGCTTGAGCTTTTTAAGTTTAAAAGCGCATCAAAAACATCAAGATATTGCTGATACAATTCCTCATCTTCTGCTAAATTAAAAGCCACATCAAATCTACCACCAGATAAAGTGCTTGCAACCTCTGCTAAATCTTTCTCTACTCCTCTACTAATTAAAACATCTAATACATCTTTTGTCGAAAACATTGGCAAATATAACTTTGTGGCTCTAGATTTTATTGTGCTTAAAATATTTGCATCACTTGATGCTAAAAGAAAAATCACTGCATCTTGAGGTGGTTCCTCATATGTCTTTAGTAGCTTATTTTGAACAGCTGCAGAAAGGTTTTCACCTTGTCTTATAATGTATACTCTATTTGGATAATCAAATGAAGTCATGAAAACATCATCAATTAAATCAGCTGCTGCTTTTACTCCGCCTGCCCCAACTAAGTTATCATATGTCCTAACTGCTAAATGTTTGTTTTCTAAAATTGCCCTACATTCTTTGCATTTACCACAACCAAAATCTTTGCAAATCAAAACTGTAGAAAGTGCTTTTATGTACATTTCTTGAACCAAGGCATCTACGCCTAAAACTAAGAAAGCATGTGCTAAGCGACCATGCTTTGCATCATTTTGAAATTCTTTATATTCATTACTTTGAACTATTAAATCATATATCATGTTTAGTCCACATTAAAATTTATAAATATGTCTAATTAATAATATTTTTCTCTTTTAAACCCTTTAAAATCTTATTAAAAGTTTCGTTTTTATCAATTTCAGGTTCAATGACAAGATATCTATCACTATATCTTTTCGAAGCCGCTAAAAACCCCTCATAACACTTAGCATGAAAAGCTTCATTTTCTATCTCTAATCTATCATCTAAAATCACGTTGCCCTTTTGTCTTCTCCAAGAGTTTGCTGGATCCATATTTATAAATATTGTGCAATCAGGCAAACATGTTTCAAAGGCTACTTTATTTAACTTTTCAACATATTCAATACCCAAATTTCTAGCAACCCCTTGATATGCAATTGAACTATCTACATATCTATCACAAATGACGATTTTACCCTTTTCTACATTTGGTAAAATTACATTTTCAATATGATCATTTCTTGCAGTAACAAATAAATATGCTTCTGTCCTTGGTTTTATTGTTAATGACGGATCTAGTAAAATTGCCCTAACCTTTTCCGCAACAGGAGTACCACCTGGTTCTCTTGTAAACACAACATCATAACCCTGATTTTTAAGATATTCTATCAAAAACTTAGCTTGTGTTGATTTCCCAACACCTTCACAGCCTTCAAATGTAATAAATTTTCCTTTCACATTAGCTCCTAAAATATATTTCTTATAGTATTGTATCACAATAACACTTAGTAAAGATAAAAAAACTGACCTCTTTCAGTTGATTTTATTTTTACAACCTTTCAAGGTCAGCTCATTAGTTTAGCTTTTACACCTCTATCTAAAGTTTTTAACTAGCTGCTTTTTTTGCTCTCATACTAAGGCTAATTAAATCCACATAAACTGAAAGCTCTTCTCCATGTTTTAGTAGAGTCATACCAACATATGGAGTTGTATTTTTCTTATTTTCTCCCAAAAATATACCATTGTATGTAGCACCAGTAGTTTCAGAATAAACATCTTTTAGAAAATATCTACCTGTGTATTTTATTCCAAACTTATCTAAAGTAAATTCTGTTGGGAAATCGCCACCATCCCTTAGTGCTTCATCAAAAGCTTGTAAAGTTTCAGAATCCTTTTCTAATCCAATAAACTCAATACCCATAGCGGCTTTTGCTAAATCAAGTGATTCTATTAAATGATCTAGATGAAAACCTGGGAAGAAAGAATTCAAATAACTATCTATAAAGTCATCGATTGGCTCTCTATCTATGCCACCTAGAAGACCTGGCAAAATGGCGCTAAGCATAGATATAATGTCATCTTTGAAAAGAAGTTGTATGGTGCAATTTCCTTTTTTGTCAAACTCAATGTATGTTTCCTCTTCATCCAAGAAGCCTAAAATTCCACTGACTATTGGCACATTTGGTAACACACTAAAGTTTTCAATATCTATCATATACTTTGTGTCCTTTTTAAAATATTTATCCCCCTTAGCTCCTGAAAAAGCTGCATATGTAGGAGTAACTTCATAAATTGCATCAAAATATGCACTTGTTACTTCACCGCAGGTTTTTGCACTTGAAATATTTTCAATAGTTTCATCTACATTTACAGTTGAGTTAGCGTATAATTTCTTTATTTGCCCAATTCTCAACTCTTTATATTTTTGCACTGCACTTTCTGGAGATTTGACAAATCCTTTTTCTTCTAAAATCTCTTGCGTATAATCTGCAATTTCAGCATGTCCATGTGAGGATGGATGAACGCCATCTACTAGCATTAATCTTTTACCAAGTAAATTATCTTGTTCATAAATGTCGTTAAAACGAGTATATACATCAACCAATACAAAATCATCGGGATTTGCTTCATGATAATCGTAGATTATACTATTTAGCCTTGTTATCAGCTCATTTGCTAGCCCTCTAAGTCGAGGTATTTCCACATACTCTGGGCCTAAATTGGTGCTAAGTCTTTCAATTAATGATGGAATAATTATTTTAGATCCTTCATAATATGGGTTATATACCGTTTGAACTAATAATAGAGCTTCGGGATTTGCTTCTTTTATAGTTTCGATAATATCAGCAAATGTTACAGTTGAAGATTCAACTATTGAATTTATTCTAGTCATATCACCAGAAGCAATGTCGAAAAACAAATCATCTAATTTATTTTGCAAAAAGTCATTACCTAAAATTGAAAGCTGTATAATATCCGCTTCTCTCAAGCGACTATACTCTAAATTAACACCAGTATCTTTTTCTCTTCTTAAAAATTCCAAGCAAGCTTTTGATGTGGAGCCTGAAACAGCTTGATTATAATATTCAAATTCATTTCTTTGCCCTAGTACACCATAATAACCATAATTTCCCATTTCAGAAATTGGAGTAGGTCCCATTAACCCTTCAGCTATACTATCACCTAATACTATATACATATATTCACCAGTATCTTCTTTTGCTGGAGAAGCCTTTGCAGCATAGTATGTTCCAACGCTTAAACCTACTACTATAACGATTACTGATACTATAAAAACTATTTTTCCTTTAGACAAAATGCACCTCACACACTATCTATATCAGATTATTTAATTGTATATACAATATAAAACTAACACAGTTTAGTTAATATTTCAATATCTAAAATTTTATCTAAAACGTAAAAATCCCCCTAACATATTAGAGAGATTTATTTATACATTCTATACTTTTTATATCTTTTTTTACTTTATGAAATCAGAAATTTTTATTGTTTTGCCAGTTTTTCTACTTTCTTCTGCAGCAAACGCATTGATATGACTTTCCATGGTTTCCGCCATAAGCGATGCTCTCTTACTTGGTTTTCTAGTCTTTAAGAGCTCTATAAATTCTTTGCTTATTTCCACATCACCACCCAAGTGTGACAATAATTGTAGTAAGCCAAATCTTATTTTTTTACGTTTACCAGCAAATACATTTACTTTAAATTTCCCAGCTATATCATTACCTAAGATTTCACCTTTTGTTCCAGATATTCTAGTATGACGATAACAACTATTAGAAAATGCTGTCATTGTTAAAGTTGCATTTACTCCATCCTCAAGCTTTAGTTGAACTGTTTGATTTTCCATGACATCATTATCACATTCGTATACACATCTTCCATACGGAGATGTCTTTAAGGCTTTCTTAAAATCTTTCATAGATGATTTAGCTTTTTGTGTAATTAGTCTTTTATTTGTGATCATGTATGGAATAGTGTATCTTGTTGGTTTAAGATATATCTTTGAAACATGATATGGACATTTTTTTGCATGAGGGCACCCATCAAGACAATATTTTGGAGCTCCTTCGGGTTTATTTTCAGGTAAGAACAATTTTCTAGAACCAGTGCTTGAAACCAAAACTGCTTTTTTCCTAGTTAAGTAATATATCATATCTAAATCATGGCAGCACTTTGCTAAAATTGATGGCCCTGTCTCATCTTCTCTACGCCAATTACCTCTTACATAACTATGTGAAAAATGCCAATACCCAACATTTTCTACTTGAGTAACACTAACAACATCTCCAATGACACCACTATCTATTATTTGTTTAATTTTATCATAATAAGCTGAGTATCTTAAAACATGGCATACCATCATTAATATGCCCTTTTCTTTAACCCTTCTATCTATCTCAGCACATTCCTCATACAAAGGGGAAACTGGTTTTTCGCAAAGAATATCATACCCTACATCTATTGCAGACATACAATGTCCGTAATGATCTCTATCTTGAGTTGCAATAACTATGCCATCTGCAAGTTTACCTTTTGCAAAAAACTCTTCATCACTAGTAAAGCAATTTTCTGCTGGAACATTGTATTTATTCTGAACTTGTTGAAGCAAGTTTGGATTTTTCTCACATAAAGCAATAATTTTTGCTCCGTACCTACTTAAGTGCATTGCATACATTGCACCCCTATTACCTAAACCTATAATTGCTATTGTTTTCATAATTCTTTCTCCACCATATAATTAATTTTTATGATAATAATATATTTCACTTCCCTTTGATTTTTGCCTACAACAATGAGTACTCCATTAACTCCACCACTACTACATTTTTAGCATCTTTACATATCTCAGATCTCTACTTTGACTTTGCTCTACGACAATAAATGCTCCATTAACTCCATCGCTACTACATTTTTAGCATATTTACATGCTATAATGTTTCACTTTGACCTTACCCTACGACAATAAGTACTCCGTTAACTCTATAGGACCTACATTTTTACCATCTTTGTATGCTCTCATGTTACCGCTTGAAATTTCGTCTATCAATATGACTTTACCGTTATTAAACCCAAACTCATATTTAATGTCCCAAAGCTCTAAACCTTTTTTCTTAAGAACATCTGCTACTATTTTTGTAATCGCTAGAGTCTCTTTTTTCATCTTTTCAAACATTTTCTGATCCATTATGTTAAGAGCTTCAAGTCCTTCTGAAGTAATCAAAGGATCTCCTCTAAAATCATCTTTTAGTGTTGCTTCAACATAGCCTTTCTCAAATGTTGTGCCATCTTTAATATATTCACCATATCTTCTAATAAAACTACCGGTAGCTTTTAATCTACATATTACCTCAAGTCCTTTTCCAAAAGGAGTTGCATGTAAAACTTCCATTGTGCCATCTTCAAGATTTGAAGAAATATAATGAGTTTTTATTCCAGCTTTATCAAGCAATTTAAAAAACATAGTTGTAACTTCAAGATTCTTTCTTCCAATTCCATCAATTGATAGTCCCACTGCATTCTCACCAGGATCAAACTTTCCATCTTTCCCAGTTACATCGTCTTTAAACTTTAAAAGGACATGCCCGTTAGCTAATTTGTACACATCTTTTGTTTTCCCAGTATATAACTTTTCCATATTTTCCACCTTCAAAAATTATATTTATAATCTATCACAATTATATGTGCTTTGCAATTTTAGACCATCAGTTTTCTTCTTCTTTTACAGTTAAAATTTTCCCATCTAATAAACCAAAAACAACATTATTTTTAAAAGAATTTACAGCTTCTTCAGTTATAACCTGTCCCGAATAAATAGATGGTATGCCTGGCGGATAAATGCCAAATTCTTTATATGAAATTTTTCCAATAGCATCTTTGGGTAAAACCATTTCATAGTTATCCGAAAAGTTTAACTCAATAATATTATACTCTGGCACACCAAATCTTCTTTCTACATATGGCATCTCAGGATATTCAACTTTATTCAATACACTTGCAACTTTTTCTAAATACATAGAGTTATATGGAGTTACAATTAAAACTAACAAGTTTCCATATGTCATCTCAATAAAAATATTGTTTTTTTCTAATACTTTTGTTGCAGTTTCACCACAAGGAGTTTCAATAACAATTCTAGTTTTATCATCAGTTTCAAGCACAAAATATTTAGTTGAAATCATTTCTTTAAATTTATCTATATCTTGAAAGACCTTATCATACAATGATTCGCCTTCAGTTAAAAACTTGTCAACTGCACTTTCTATTGATAGCAAAGTTAAGTACAAAGGAGATGTGCTATGTAAATCTTGAAAAACCTTCATTGCTCTATATTTACATTTATCATTTACTATTAACCCTGCTCCACCACTAAATACTGGTAGGGTCTTATGCATAGAAATGATGACATAATCATATATTTTAGTATCCAACTTTGGCAACTTTGAGCTAAAAGGATAGTGGGCCCCATGTGCAGCATCTACGATAATATTAATATTATATTTTTCTTTTAATTTTCTTATTTTGTCTTGACAAAGCATGTTGCCAAAATAATTAGGGCTAGTCATAATCAATGTTTTGGCTTTAGTTTCATTGAGGGCTAAATCAAGAGCATCATAAACTTTCTCTGAGTATAACCATCTTTCACGAGTCGCAAAATCATCGACTCTCTTAAGTACATAGGTTTTTACCTTTAGCATTCTTAAGCTTGCAAAAACTGATTTATGGGCAGGTTCTAAAACTAAAAAAGGCTCTTCAATTTTTGAAGCCGTTATTGCAATATTTACTGCAAATGTTGCACCGCTTGAAGTTAGGAATATATTATTAGCGTCATAAGCAGTTGCGACATTTTCTTGCATCTTTTTTATAGGCCCATCAGGACCTAAAAGATTATCTGAATATGACAATTCTGTAATATCAAACTTTGATGAAATTTCAAGTGTGCCAGAGTGACCTGGTGTATGAAATGACATATGATCTTTGTATTTTGCTAATGTATTAAATAAAACTTTTTCCATACTCACCTACATTACAAAAAAATCTAAGGACATGCCTTAGATTCTTTTAATTATTATATTTACTTATCAAGTGGTTTCATTGTTGGGAATAATAAGACATCCCTAATTGAAGGAGAATCTGTAAGCAGCATTATCATTCTATCAATTCCAAGTCCAAGCCCGCCTGTCGGTGGCATTCCATATTCAAGTGCCATAACAAAATCTTCATCCATCATTTGAGCTTCTTCATCCCCTGCTTCTCTTGCCTTAACTTGATCTTCAAATCTTAACCTTTGATCGATTGGATCGTTTAATTCTGAAAAAGCATTGCCCATTTCTCGTGCTGTAATAAAGACTTCAAATCTTTCTGTTAAACGTGGATCATCCTTTTTTCTCTTAGCAAGTGGGGAAATTTCAGTTGGATAATCAATTATGAAAGTTGGTTGCACTAAATGTTCTTCTGCTACTTGTTCAAATATCTCTGCCAAAGCTGTACCCCATGTCACATTTTTATCAAGTTTAACATTATATTTTTTTGCCTTTTCGACTATAGTTTTCATATCATCTGCATAAAAATCTATGCTAGTTAATTCTTTTACACAATCAGCCATTGTTTGACGTTTCCAAGGTTTTCCAAGGTCAATTTCTATACCTTGATAAGTTATCTTTGTTGTTCCTAAAACTTTTTTAGCACAATACTTATACATTTCTTCTGTGATATCCATCATATCTACATAGTCGGCATAAGCTTCATAAAGCTCAATTGTGGTAAATTCAGGATTATGCTTTGTAGACATTCCTTCATTTCTAAACAATCTTCCTATTTCATAAACCTTTAAAAAGCCACCTACTATTAATCTTTTCAAATATAGTTCTGGAGCTATTCTCAAATACATACCAAGATCTAAAGTATTGTGATGAGTTACAAATGGTCTAGCATTTGCTCCACCTAAAATAGTATTTAATATTGGAGTTTCAACTTCAATATATCCTTTATTATCTAAAAACTCTCTAATTGCACTAATAATTTTAGAACGCTTTACAAAAACATCTTTAACTTCAGGATTCATAATCAAATCGACATAGCGTTGTCTATATCTTAAATCCGTGTTTGTCAAACCATGAAACTTTTCAGGCAAGGGTCTAAGTGACTTTGCAAGCAAAGTATAGTCACTTACTTTAACAGATTTTTCGCCTTTTTGAGTTATAAAAGCTTCGCCTTGAAAACCTATTATATCGCCAATGTCAAGTTTTTTAAATTTTTCATATTTCCCTTCTGGTAGCGCATCTAACCTAACATATATTTGAATTTGTTTAGTTCCATCATAAATATGAGCAAAGCTTGCTTTTCCCATAACACGCTTTAACATTATTCTTCCAGCAAGAGATACTTCCTTGCCTTCATATTTATCAAAATCATTTAAAATATCAACTGCATAAGCTGAAACACCATATGTAAATTCTTGAAATGGATCTTCACCACTTGCTTTTAGTTCTTCAAGCTTTTCTTTCCTATGAGCTATTTGAACATTCTCATCTTCAATTAAAGGTTGATTTGTTTTAATATCTTCCATTTTCCTCTCCTAACATTTTAAATACAATACATTTATTATTACATATTTTGAAATTAAAGTTTACTAAATAAATTACTTATTTTTTATATAAACAAAAAAGTCCATCTCGCGATGGACTGTGATTTTTAATTTTTATTTCAATAATACAAAAGACAAGGCTTTCAAAATTCACTTTAACTCGTCTTTCAAATTATAAAATTTTTCGAATTCTTTATCCCATTTTGCAAAAAGTTCTTGTAAATTCTTAGAAGCCCATTTTTTAAGTCCATCTATCCATTCTTCATCCAAAATTTTAGCCTCCCCTTCAGGAGCATACACATCCTTGTCAACTACATAAAAATCTCTTGCTACAGGCTTAAATGGTATCCTATTTGCTTCAGTGTCTTTTATATATTTTTCCACGATGCTATTGTCGCTATATTTTTTTATAACATTTTGACATATAATATTTGACAAAATATTATCCTCAAAAAGCAGTTCTGTGTAGAAATAATAACTTCCGTCTTTGTTCATTTTATCATAGTAATACCAATAATCTTTACGATATATCCGAAAAGAACAATCTTTATCAGCTTTCTCCATTACTATGGCACCTTGTGCTATTTCTGTTTTTTTATCGTACGGAATCCATTCTATCTCATTAAAATCCTTATTAAAATCGTTTTTTAGATATTTAATTATTTCTTCTTTTAAATTGCCTAAATTCCTTTCTGCACTGTCTCGTAATTTATTAATTGCTTGATAGTTTTCAAAATAAAATTTATCTACATCTTCAAATTTCATTTTCAATAAATATCCTCCTATATGTTTTTTTAAGTCCTTTATGATATAATCAGTTGTGCTTGGCATCAACTTTTTTAGTTTGCCATAAGTCATTGTCATAAAATTTTGCGAATTAGGCGTATCCAAATTAAAGGCTGGCTTTAAGTAAATAAAAACATTACTACCATTTGGATAACGATTTTCTATATAATTTGAGTATGTTTCAGTTTGTGAAATGCCTTCTCCAGTTTCATGTTCGCTACTCCAAATCTTGTTTTCCAAAGTTAATGTGATAATGTTTTCGTTTTTATCTTCAATTTCAACAAATATATCTGCGCGCCCACCACTCATATATTTTTCGGTGCAATAATCATTGATTTTTAAAGGTTCTTCATATGACCGAAATGAAGGATTAAATTTTTTATATTCATCAATGAGATTTTTTAACAATATTTTTTCCGCTGGATTTATTATTGCATATAAAACAAGTTTAGAAATATAGTTTTCATAATGTTCTCTTCCTATCAACGATAGAAACGTTTTATTATCTTCTTTTTCCTGACACTGATCTTTTTCTATCCATTCTTCGAATATTTGAAGTATTTTTGTTTTATCATCCACCACTCTTTACTCCATACTTTATATTTTATCACACATATCTATATGTATGTAGGATACCATTCTAGTCAAGCAATTGCAACATCAATCCATATTAAAAAGTGCCTTAAATGAGACCTTCAATGAAATATCCTTATTTGATATAATAATGATATTACAATGCTAGAAAAAATAGGAGGAAGTAAAAATGCCAACTCACCCAACAGTTACTAAGCGTATCGAAATATTACTTGAATTTGAAAAATATCAAAGAATTATGGATACTGTATTGAAAGAAAATATTTCAACAAATGAAACTTTTAAAAAATTATTTAATGGTTACTATGGCATTAGAAGAGATTCAAATTGGCAAACCAAATATTATCAATACTTTCAAAAGCATAAACGAAACTTAACCATTAGTTTTGATGAAATTATAGACTACATCTACAATAATTTACTAACATCTAAAGGGGGAAAAATGCCAGTTGAACCGTCATTTAGTAGCAAAATGCTCGCTACAATTAACCCCAACATGCCTATATATGATAAAAAAGTGCGAACCAATATGAAACTTAAAGAGCTAAAAGGCACACCCGCAGAAAAATTAAAACAAGCTAAAGAAACATATATGGAAATTTGCAATAGATATAATTCATATTTACCCACACCAGAGTGTAGTGCTGCCATATCAATTTTCAACACCTATTTCCCAAACTATATGCGGGTATCTACTGTTAAAAAAGTTGACTGGTTTCTCTTTGCTCTTACTAGAACTGAATTGATTAGCATGAAAATATTTAATGCTTTACTATAAATTTAAAAACCCACTTAGTGTGGGTTTTTGTATCGATGTTTATCTTGATATTTCTAAAACTTTAACTTTCATTAATCCACCAGGAGCATTATATTGAACGACTTCACCTTTTTTAGCGCCCATTAGTGCTGCGCCCATTGGACTATCTGCAGCAAGTTTATTTCTATTGATGTCACCTTCTGCTGCACTGACAATTGTATACTCTTCAACATCTTTGTATATAAGATCTTCTATTTTTACTTTATTACCAAAACCCACTTTAGATAAGCTTATCAAGCTTTTATCAATTACATATGCTTTATCTAGTAATGCTTCAATTTTCATAATTTCAATTTCAAGTTTTTCTTGAGCTGCTTTTGCATCAGTATATTCAGCATTTTCTGACAAATCACCAAAGCTTATTGCTGCTTGAAGAGCATCTGCGACTTTAGTCCTTCCGTCTGTTTGCATAATTCTTAATTTTTCTTTTAGCTCATCAAAGAACTCTTGAGTTAGTGGTATATTTTTTTCCATTTGTGCCTCCAACAAATCTTTTATATTTTTGTTTCCAATTTAGATATGTTGTCTTAATTCATTGATTATATAGCATAGTAATTGCCTTGTCAACACAGTTTTACTTTTATAATTTATGATACAAAGTGTAAAGTAAATTGACCCCTTAATCTTTTTCTCTACTAATATGTTTTTGTTAACTCCTTTCATATCCAATCATTATCCCCCTAGGGGGATAAAATTTTTTACGCTACCATCGCTAACGC
>JAAZJD010000032.1 GCA_012800525.1 Clostridiales bacterium | reverse complement strand
ATAGATAACGATGATATCATATTCGATTTAGCCATTAAGAGTCTTGGTAATATGGATGAAAATTTAGCACAATTTGAACAAAATCAAAAAGCTAAAAAAGTGGCATCAGCAAAGAAAACTGCAACCATAGTTTCTGTATCAACAACATTAGGCCTTGGCTTGATATTAATGCTTGCTGTTGGGCTTTTTGTAAAAATTCAAAACATATCTGGCTTTAGCTTTTCATGGATTTTTATGCTTCTTGGAGCTTTTTCAGCTATAACAGCAGTTTTACTAATTAATATGCATGAAAACACGTCTAAGTACAAAGCGATTATTGAAAGAGTTTCAGTTTATGCTATCACCACGCTATGGGTTGTTTTTATCACGCTTACTCTACTAGCTATTAATATAGCAATCCCAAGAGAACCTAAAACAATAGAAGGATGGTGGCTTGGTTTTATCGTAATTCCAGCAGCCCTTGCTGTAGCAGACGCTATCATAGCACTTGCTACAAATCAAAAAGGAAAATGGATTAATCTTTCAATTGATTTAATTCTTGTTTCTGTAATGCTATATGTCATCATAGGCTTACTATTAGGACCTATACTAGATCTTACAAATAAATTTTGGGCCTTTGGATGGACATTAATTCTTGGTGGCATCGCTGGTGCAGGTATAATACTAGGACTTGCCAAAAAATCTAAAGATAAAAAAGACAAACTAATATTTGGAGATTCAAACGAAGTAGACGAAAAATATTATACCGAATGGTAATGTAACCACTTCGTACTTTTAAAAACACATCAGCCTTTTATCACTTTGACGCTGGTAAAGGGCTGAAAATTTAAATTGAGGTAGATATGAAAATTAAAGCAGAATTATGGGATAAAATGCAATATATGTTTAGAAACTTCTATGACAGAATGGTCCATGCTTACATGGTATATGATGGCATAGTTGATCTCAAAATATTAAAGACTGTATTGATTAGCTTTACAGAAATGGAAAAAATACTACATTCTAAATTTGTTGAACACCCTATTGAGCCATATTGGGAAGTATGCCCATACTCAATAGATGACATCTTAACAGTCAAGGAATCTACAAACATTGAAAAAGATGTAAATGACTTTTTAACTCAAACAATTCCATTTGATAACAATGTTCAATATAAAGTTTCGATATTTTTTCATGAAGGAAAAACTCACTTTTGTATGATAGTAAATCATATGTGCTTTGATGGTGGTGACTTTAAGTATTTCCTATCAGCCCTAGCTACTAGTTACAACAATCTAAAAATGGGTATCAACAAAATTGAATTGAAAACAGGAAGTAGAGCATACACTGAAGTTTATACTGGTCTTTCAAGTGCAGAACAAAAAGCCGCAGGTAAATTATATAAAAACATTAGCGCAGTAGAAGATAAACATGAATTTCCACTAACCGCATCAAATCCTAATGACAAGAATATGATTTGCAAAAGAAAAGTTTCAAAAGATCTTTTTGAAACGGCAAGACAACTTGCCAAAAAGTTTGATGCGACTGCAAATGATTTGCTACTAGCTGTATATATTCATGCGCTTTATGATATTGGAAATTTTGATAAAAACGATACCATTACAATTCCATGTATGGTAGACCTTAGGCGCCACATTGCCGATGGTGGCTTAACAACTGGACTTACAAATCATACAGGCTTTATGCAATGTAGTGTAACATCTCAAGGACAAACAATTAATGACACCCTTGCAAGTGTTTTACGTTCTGTAAACAAATCAAAAAGAGACAAGTTCATTGGACTATATTCACTACCACTAATTAAACTTGCATACACAGTATTTCCATATAAACTATCGGAATTTGCTATTATGAAAGGATATCTAAATCCGCTAATTGGCATGAGTAACATCGGAATATTGAATCCCAAACTACTAAGTTTTACCGATGCTCCGTTGGTCGATGGATTTATAACTGGTGCAGTAAAATATAAACCATATATGCAACTTGCAATCACCACACTCAATGGCGATGCTACACTCACTGTAGCAATTAGAGGAAACAAAGAAGATGCAAAAATTGTTGAACAATTCTTTGACTTAATCGAAGAAAACTTCAAAGCTTTTATAGAGCACAATAAATAGAAAATATAAAAAAAGCTGAGCTTTTTATTACACCATAAATTATTTTAAGATTACGACAACTTCAAGAGGAAAGCTTATGAACTTTAAAAGAATAGATTGTCAATTTGAAAGTCATAAAGACAAGTGTTCTGCTTGGCTTTATTTGCCAGAGAATGTAATTAAGCCTCCATTAATCATTATGGCTCACGGTTTAGCTGGGATGAAAAACTGTGGTTTAGAACCATTTGCCGAATTTTTTGCAAGCAATGGACTTGCTGTTTTATCTTTTGACTATAGAGGCTTTGCAGATAGTGAAGGCACACCAAGACAATTAATTTCTCCTAAAAGACATGTTGAAGATTATCTTGCAGCAATAAATTGGGCACGCACAAGAGAAGATATTAATACAGATAAGATTGCGCTATGGGGAAGTTCTTTTAGTGGCGGACATGTAATTAAAGCGGCAGCAAGAGATCAAAAGATTGCTGCAATTTCAGCTCAAGTTCCCTTTGTTTCTGGTAGAGCTAGTTCTACACCTATAGTTATCAAAAATGGTCCAAAGTATCTTTTAAAAGCTATCGTTTCTTGTTTTAGAGATATCTTTAGAGCCGCAACTGGTAGAAAACCTTATACAGTTCCAGTTTATGGTTACCCAAATGAATTTGCCATTTTAAACACCCCTGATTCTAGACCTGGATATGAATCTCTAATACCAGAAGGCATGGAAGTAGTAAATGCTGCACCAGCTAGAATATTTCTAACTATGATTTTATATCACCCTACTAATGTTAGCCATAAAATAAAATGTCCAGCATTAGTTGTCGCTGGTGAAAATGACTCATTAATTCCGATTAAATCAGTAAAAAAAGCTGTATCAAAAATGAAAGATGCAAAACTTGTCTCTCTTCCAATTGGGCATTTTGACCCTTACTTTGGTGAAAACTTTGAAATAGCATCAAAACAGCAACTTGAATTTTTTAAAACTCACCTGCTATAACACTTTAGTGAAAACCCTAGAATATCTTCAATGCAGTAACTTGGTTTTATAAACTCACTTGCTATAAAAAAATTGCCACTCTAACATCCTGCCCTATAAAGTTGGTCCAATACTAGAAATGATTGATGGGACATTTTAATTAATTTTTATATTTAGAAATCTTTTTAATTATAGAAGCTACATCTAAAGTTTCAAGTTCAACTTGACCATTCATCAACCCTATAAGCCGTAATACATGAGCATCTGAACTTCTTAAAACATTATGTTTATTTGCATACTCAGGATATTCTTCTATTTCGCTATCTCTTGATATTTCAATGGTTGGATAATATGAAGGAATGTCGCCTAAAATAAATCGCATACTAGTTCTTTTTCTATCAATATGTGCAGGAACAGCAATACCACCATATTTTTTTGCTAAATTGT
>JAAZJD010000031.1 GCA_012800525.1 Clostridiales bacterium | reverse complement strand
CAACTCATAATTTCGATGAAGTGATAACCTGAAGCTTCGCCTGATTTAATCTTTTCAACTAGTTCTCTTGCATTACCAAGACCTGAGGCAACAGCAACTTTAACATCAATTTTCTTTCCATCAATTGTTAGTGGAACAGTAGCTTCCTTGATACCCTTAATTCCTCTAACATCTGTATATTCAATGTCTTTTAAATCTTTGCCAGTTACAACATCTGCAATTGTTCTAAGAGCTGCTTCCATAACACCGCCAGTTGCGCCAAAGATTAATCCTGCACCAGAACCTATTCCAAGTGGAGCATCAAACTCTGATGGCTTAATGTCTCTAAATAGAATGCCTTGCTTTTTAATCATTTTAGCAAGTTCTCTAGTTGTTAATGCATGATCAACATCCGGAATTCCTGCGCCTGCTGCGCTTTGAGCTCCTCTAGTTTTTTCAAACTTCTTAGCTGTACATGGCATAATTGAAACTACTACTATATCTTTTGGATCTTTACCAAGTTTTTCTGCATAATATGTTTTGCAAACTGCACCAAACATTTGTTGTGGTGACTTACAAGTTGATAGGTTGGGTATCATTTCTGGATAGTAATGTTCTACAAACTTAATCCAAGCTGGAGAACAACTAGTCATCATTGGTAGTACTCCACCATTTTTAACTCTGCCTAAAAATTCTGTCCCTTCTTCTAAAATTGTAAGGTCAGCTGTAAAGTTAACATCAAACACATTATCAAATCCAAGCATTCTAAGTGCTGTTACCATTTGACCTTCAACATTTGATCCGATTGGATATCCAAATTCTTCGCCAAGACCAACTCTAACTGATGGAGCTGTTCCTACGATAACATATTTTGAAGGATCAGCAATTGCTGCAAAAACTTGTTCTGTTTCATCTTTTTCTGTTAGTGCACCGACTGGGCAAACATTAATACATTGCCCACAGCCTACGCATGCAACATCCATTAAATCCTTTGAAAATTGTGAACCAATGTGAGTATTAAATCCTCTCATATTCGCTCCAATTACTCCTATAGATTGATATTGCTTACATGCTGCAACACATCTTCTACATAGAATACATTTGCTGTTATCTCTTACTAGATATGGAGTTGAATCGTCTATAACAGAGGGGGTCTTTTCGCCACTGAAGTGATTTTCATCACAGCCTAATTCTTCCGCTAATGCTTGAAGTTCACAATTTAGGCTTCTTGGACATGAAAGACATTCTTTCTTGTGGTTAGAAAGAATTAACTCAACCGTTGTTTTCCTACTTTTCATAACTTTTGGTGTTGAAGTAAATACTTCCATTCCTTCATTTACAGGATATACACATGATGCAACTAAGCTTCTTGCTCCTTTAACTTCAACAACACATACCCTACATGCACCTATTGCATTGATATCTTTTAAATAACATAATGTTGGAATCTTGATGCCTACTTGTTTAGCCGCTTCCAAAATAGTAGTGCCTGCTTTAACTTGGACATCTATGCCATTAATTTTTAAATTTACCATTTTATCTGCCATAATCTGCCTCCTTATTTCTTCTCAATTGCCTTGAATTTACATACATCAAAGCATACACCACATTTAATACATTTGGTTTGATCAATTATGTGCTTTTCTTTGACTTTGCCTGTTATTGCGTTTGTAGGACATTTTCTCGAGCATAGTGTACATCCAGTACATTTGTCTGAAATAACATATTGCATTAAATCCTTACATACGCCTGCTGGACATCTCTTGTTTTTAACGTGCTCAACATATTCTTCTCTAAAATATTTCAAGGTAGATAGAACTGGGTTTGGAGCAGTTTGTCCAAGTCCGCAAAGAGAATTGTCTTTAATGTAATAGCATAGTGCTTCCATTTCATCAAGGTCTTCCATTGTTCCTTGACCTTTTGTTATTTTATCTAGATATTCTAGAAGTCTCTTTGTTCCTATTCTACAAGGAGTACATTTTCCACAGCTTTCATCTTTTGTAAAGTCTAGGAAGAATTTTGCAATGTCAACCATACAGTTATCTTCGTCCATAATAATTAGACCGCCTGATCCTACGATTGAGCCTATCTTTGCAAGATTTTCATAATCAATTGGCACATCAAGTAGTGATGCTGGAATACAGCCACCTGATGGTCCACCGGTTTGAGCTGCTTTAAATTTCTTACCGCCAGGAATTCCACCGCCGATTTCTTCAACAACTTCTCTTAGGTGAGTTCCCATTGGAATTTCTACAAGTCCTGTATTAACAATTTTTCCACCAAGTGCAAAAACTTTTGTTCCTTTTGAAGTTTCAGTTCCCATTGAACTAAACCACTCTGCACCCTTTAAAAGAATTTGTGGAATATTTGCATATGTTTCAACGTTATTCAATAGTGTTGGTTTTCCAAATAAGCCTTTTGTTGCTGGGAATGGAGGTCTTGGACGAGGCTCACCTCTTCTTCCTTCAATTGAAGCCATCAAAGCTGTCTCTTCACCACAGACAAAAGCACCTGCACCAAGTCTAATTTCCAAATCAAAATCAAAACCTGTGTTTAAAATATTTTTTCCAAGTAGTCCATATTCTTTAGCTTGTTCAATTGCAATACCAAGTCTTCTAACTGCAACTGGATATTCTGCTCTAACATAGATATATCCTTTTTTAGCACTAATTGCATATGCAGCTATTGTCATAGCTTCTACTAAAGCATGTGGGTCTCCTTCTAGGATTGATCTATCCATAAATGCGCCTGGATCTCCTTCGTCTGCATTACAGCAAACAACTTTATCATCTCCTGGTGCATTAAATGTAAATTGCCACTTTAAACCTGTTGAGAAGCCACCACCGCCTCTACCTCTTAAGCCTGAAGCTTTTACAACATCAATAACTTCTTGGGGTGTCATTGTTGTTAATGCCTTAATTAAAGCTTGATATCCATCATATCCAATATATTCATCAATATCTTCTGGATTTATGATTCCACAGTTTCTAAGAGCAACTCTCGTTTGCTTTTTGTAGAAATCCGTATCTGATAAAGCTCTAAATCCTTTACATACTAAATTATCATTACTCATAGTCTTTCCTCCCTTATGCTTCTTGAATTAGGAATTCAGAACATACTTTTCCATTCACTAAATGTTGCTCTACAATTTTTGCAACTTTATCTGGGGTCAAATGCACATATGTTACTTCATTTTCGCCTGGAACTAAAATTTCAACCATTGGCTCATATTTGCACATTCCTAGGCAACCAGATTTAATTACTTCAACATTTTTTAAATTGTGCTTTTTAACTTCTGTTACAAAAGCATCAAAAACTGGAGTTGCTCCTGCAGCTATTCCGCAAGTTGCAAAGCCTACTACTATACGAGTAGCTTTTGTATTATTGCGATTTGCAATTTCTTTTTTAACTCTATCTCTTATAGCATTGATTTCTTGTATTGTTTTCATATCTAACCTCCGCTTAACCCTATCAATTAATATTTTTTGATAATATCTGCAACTTGACTTGGAGTTAATTTTCCATAGACATCTTCGTTTACAGTAATAACTGGAGCAAGTCCACAGCATCCAATACATCTTGTTTCAACTAGAGAAAACTTACCATCTGCAGTACATTCCCCTGCTTTAATGTCTAAGATTTCATGGAACTTATCAACTAAGCTCCCTGCACCTTTAACATAACAAGCTGTTCCTAAACAAATACCAATCTTGTATTTTCCGCTTGGATTTAAAGTAAATTGTGAATAAAAGGTTGCTACGCCAAATACTTCTTCTAATGAAATATCTAATGCTTCTGCAACCTTTGTTTGAACTTCTATTGGTAAATAACCGTAAATTTCTTGTGCCTTTTGTAAGGCTGGCATTAATCCCCCAGGAACTTCTTTGAAAGTTTTTAGTGCTTCGTCAAGTTTTTTTGCTTGCTCAGCTGTTCCGTTAAAGGGGACTCTTGTGTGCTTATTTGTACTAGCCATTTTGTCCTCCTAAATTTATATATTTGCTTAAATTTTAAGCTTATATCCTTAATTTATAAAATTGAAAAAGCCTCTTTCCACTGAGGAAAACCTTGCAAAAATGTTAAACTCATTTGGTTAGATGGATTT
>JAAZJD010000030.1 GCA_012800525.1 Clostridiales bacterium | reverse complement strand
TTTTGCGGAATATCCGGTATAGTTGCAAAGCCTTTTTCTAAATCTGCATCAGTTGGAATATAATCGTCTAATTTTTTATCATTATATTGCTTGTATGCAGTCATATCAAAAAATCCTGTTCCTGAAAGACCTATTACTATTACTTTCTTTTCATTGTTTTCTTTACATTTGAGAGCTTCATCAATAGCAACCCTAATGGCATGAGAACTTTCTGGTGCTGGTAAGATTCCTTCTGTTCTTGCAAACTTTACAGCAGCATCAAATACATCTGTTTGTGCAACTGCAACTGCTTCCATATAACCGTCATGATAAAGCTTTGAGAGTACTGGGCTCATTCCATGATATCTAAGTCCCCCTGCATGGTTTGGAGCTGGCATAAATCCACAACCTAAAGTATACATTTTCATTAATGGGGTTGTTTTACCAGCATCACCAAAATCATATGCATATTTACCTCTAGTTAACGAAGGACATGATTTAGGTTCTACAGCAATAAATCTGATGTCATTTTTACCCTTAATTTTATCACCCATAAATGGTGCTATTAGTCCTGCTAAATTACTTCCGCCACCTGCACATCCTATTATGATATCGGGGGTAATTCCATATTTATTTAAAGCTGTTTGAGTTTCTAAGCCAATAATAGATTGATGTAATGTAACATGGTCTAAAACACTTCCTAAAACATATCTGCAATTTGGAGTATTCATTGCAACTTCAATTGCCTCAGAAATTGCACATCCTAATGAACCACCTGTTCCAGGATTATTCTTCAATAACTCGCGACCTACTTTCGTGGTGTTTGATGGAGAGGGTGTAACTTTTGCACCATATGTTCTCATTAGTTCTTTTCTAAATGGTTTTTGCTCACTGCTAATTTTAACCATATAAACATCTAATGGTATGTCATAAAAAGCACATGCCATCGCTAAAGCTGTTCCCCATTGACCTGCTCCTGTTTCAGTTGTCAAATGTGTAAGTCCTTGCTTTTTAGCATAATATGCTTGAGGTACAGCAGAATTAAGTTTATGAGAACCAGATGTGTTGTTTCCTTCAAACTTATAGTAAATTTCTGCTGGAGTATCTAAAGCTTTTTCTAGATAGTAAGCTCTTACCAAAGGTGAAGGCCTATACATTTTATAGAATTCTAATATGCCTTGAGGTATATCAATATACTCATCTGTTTGATTTAGCTCTTGATCAACTAGATCTTCACAAAATATTGCTGATAACTCTTCTTTTGTAACTTCCTTTAGTGTTCCGGGATGTAAAAATGGGTCATGCTTTTCTTTCATGACAGCTCTAACATTGTACCACTTTTTGGGCAACTCTTCTTCTGTAATAAATATTTTTGTTGGAATGTTTTTTGATGTAGCCATAATATATACCTCCTTTACTTTTTATTTTTTATTTTTTGGGTTGATTATGTTTGATCAACTTATTCCCTGTATAAATTGGCATTTTACTTATTTTTATAAATAAAAAAACACGACATCAAATCTTATGGGACGAGATATCGTGTTGCCACCCAATTTCGCAGCAATTGCTGCCTTCATTTCTCATTACGGTGAGATTCCGTCAAATGCTACTATTAATTTCACACTTGCCCTCCGCAGTCCATTCGCTAAATTTTTATCTATCCTTTTCACCACCCAGGATTTCTCTTTGCATAAAAGGTTTTAGTTACTACTCTGCATCAACGGTTTGTTTAGTTATTTTTAATGATATACACAACAAAATAAATTGTCAATTCTTTTTTTTAACTTTTTT
>JAAZJD010000029.1 GCA_012800525.1 Clostridiales bacterium | reverse complement strand
TGGACAACCTATGATGCTAATAAGATGACTTCAAGAGAAATCTATGGTCGTGTTTTAGCTGAATTAGGTGAAAAAAATAAGAAAATCGTTGGAGTTACCGCTGACCTTGCAAACTCCACAAACATTGGTATATTTGGAGATAAATTCCCTAATAGATTATTTAATGTTGGTATTGCAGAACAAAACCTATTTGGTGTAGCTGCAGGACTTGCAAAAACTGGATTAATTCCTTTTGCTTCAACGTTTGCAATCTTTGCTGCCCTACGTGGCGGGGAATTTGTAAGAACAGATATCGCATATCAAAATCTTCCAGTTAGAATTATTGCAACACATAGTGGATTAAGTTTTGGTACCGCAGGTACAACTCACCACTCCACTGAGGATATTGCTATTATGCGTTCAATGGCTAACATGACAGTTGTTGTTCCAGCAGATGGCTGGGAAACAGGAAAAGCTGTTAGAGCAACCGTTGATATTCCTGGACCATTTTATATGAGAGTTGGTAGAGGATTTGAACCACCACTACATGAAAATGATGATTTTGAATTTGAAATTGGGAAAGCTATGACAATTAAAGATGGCTCAGACATTACTATAATTGCCTGTGGAACTCCTGTTTTGCAAGCTAGAGAAGCTGCAAAAGAACTAGAGTTTGATGGAATTTCAGTAAGAGTTATCAATATGCATACAATAAAACCAATTGATAGAGATGCGATTATGAAAGCTGTTGTAGAAACAAGACGTATTCTAACAGTTGAAGAACATAATGTTATCGGTGGACTTGGAGAAGCTGTTGGTGCAGTTATTGCAGAAAGTGGAAAAGGATGTGCCTTTACAAGACTTGGTATTCCAGATGAATACAGTGTTATTGGATATCCAGAAGACTTATATGCAAGATATAAAATAGATGCAACTGGTATTGCAGAAACTGTTAGAGAACTTCTAGGAAAAGAAATCGAGGCCGACGAAGACTGGTCTGATGAAGACTAAGGAGGTACAAGATGAGTAAAGCGAGCCAACAAGATGTTTTAGTAGCAAAACTGTTTTTGAAAGCAGCTTTCCCAGTTATGAGAATTCCTCTAGAGGAAAATCCAAAGTATGTTAAACAATTTAAAAACCTAAATATGGTTGTTGAATTTAAAGCAAATGATGAGGAAAATCCACTAGCAGCTCACATGGTTTTTCTAACAGAAGAAAAAGCAAATGAAATAGCTGAAGGAAGACGCTTTAAAGTATATGAAGGAATCTATGAAGGATCTTTTGGTGAACTACCAGTTATCAAAATGCATTTTAAGAATATAAAAGGCTTACTTGGTGTATTAAAGGGAAATACTCCACTTGATATGCTAGGAATTATCCCTTCAGTATTTAAAAACATATTTAAGAAAGGGTTTTTTGCATTTTTATTCTTAATGTTAGAACTTATGAAAATGATGCCTGACTTTGTACCTGGTACTGATAGGCCTGAAGATCAATATATGAAGGTAAAAATGTCTTTATATATGATTACTGCGGCTATGTCTCAAGCGAATAAACTAGGTTATGAACCTATGGCAAAATGGACAGCAAAACAAACTGATAGAATTTACCAATTCCGTGTAGGACCTACTATTGTCGATGGAAAAGAAATGTTCCCAGAATTTGGTGCATACCTAAGAGTTAAAGGTGGCAAATCAAAAGCTGGGCGCGGTATTTACGAAAGAAAGAGCCCTTTTGTGTTGCTAGATTTCCCAAATCCTGATGGATGTATTGCAATACTAAGTGGTAAATATGCTTTTGTTGAAGCCGTTGTTCAAGGTTGTGTCCAAATCATCGGTGCTGGAGATAGCTATGCTGTTTCTTTCAACGACAGAATGATGGATATACAAAACATGTTAATTCCATCTAAGTTTCTTAAAAAATAGAAACTAAATAATTAAAAAATGAAGGGAGCTAAAATTCAAAATTAGCTCCCTTTTTTCTTAAGCATAAAACTTTTTAAATTTTATTTCTTTAACAAAAATGTTTTAATTTCAAATGGTTTGTATGCAATGGAATCTAGATCTGTAATTTCTTTAATAACCTTTTCGTCTAAATTTGTTTCATATATCTTTGTATAGCCATTAACTTTGAAGTTTGTTACTTTTTCTTTTCCAGAATCCTCAAAAGTTCTAACTATTAAACCATCGCCCTCTTCTTGCTTTTTAATAGTTTCTACTACAACATGCTCATTACTGCTTATAATTATCGGAGTAATGTTTATACTACCTTTTGTAACTATTAGAGGATTATTATATATAGTTGCTTCTCTTTGTGTATTTGCATCGTTATAATCACCAGCATGAGGATATAGAGCATAACTAAACTCTTGAATGCCTTTATCACAGTCTTTTGCTGGATACATTGGGCTTCTAAGTAAATTCAAAGATATGACTCCTTCTTTTGCTCTCCAACCATATTTGCTTTCAGTTATCATGGAAAGACCTCTATCTTTTTCACTTAAATCTACCCAGTTGTGAGCACAAATTTCAAATTG
>JAAZJD010000028.1 GCA_012800525.1 Clostridiales bacterium | reverse complement strand
GTTTTTTTACTGCCAGTATCAGCCAAAAAAAAGAGAGAACCAAAATTGGGACTAAACAAAAGATTGCACTTACTCCTAAGCCTCTCGCTGGGAAAATTCAGTTGCACTTAACATTAGACTTAACAAAACCCAACTTTATGAAACACAAAACTTAACACCGCGTATATCAGCTTAACAATGTCTTCTTTTCCTCATTTATGCCTATCACTGCATTTAATTTTACAGCAAGTTTGCTTTCGCTTTTTGCATATCAACGCCCACCCGTTGATTCATTGAGATTATATCTAGCTAATAATTTTTCGTGTATTTAGATAACGAAATTTCCGTCTTCAAAGATTTGTGTTTCTTTACCATCATAGTCAATGGCAACAATATTTAAGTCATGAGTTCCTATCATAAAGTCAACATGCTCTAGGCTTTCATTAATTCCTGCTTTTAGTAGTTCATCTAGACTTAAATTCTCTGAATTTTTAATACAGGGATAAGCTTTACCTAAGGCAAAATGACAACTAGCGTTTTCATCAAATAAGGTATCATAAAATAATGTATTAAGTTTTTGTATAGGAGAATCGTATTCGACTAAAGCAACTTCACCAAGATATTTAGATCCATTATCGGTATCTAACAAGTTTGTTAAAATATCTTTGCCGATTTTTGCATCAAAGTCTATGACTTTACCATCCTTAAAAATAAACCAAAAATCTTCTATTCTATTTCCATTATAGAATAAGGGCATACTAGCAACGACTTTTCCATTTGCAGATAATCTATGAGGTGCAGTAAATACTTCTTCTGTTGGCATATTTGCAGTAAATTCAACACCATCTTTACTAAGCTCACTTGAGCCTGTAAAATAATAGTCTTTTGGTAAATCTATACTAAAATTCGTTCCGATAGAGTTTTTGTATCTTAATGTTTTAATGTTTAGGTTATTTAATGTCTTGCAAACGGATTTTAAACGGTCTTGATGGGCTTTCCATGCACCAACACTATCTTCAACATCTAGTCGCATAGCTTTGATTATAAGGGACCAAAGATGTGCCATCGCTTGATCATCTGAAAGATCTGGGCTTATCATTTTTGCCCAAGCAAGATGGGGATAGGCAATTACATTCCACTTAATTTCATTTGTCATAGCAGCATCACCAAATCTTTTCATCGCTTTTCTAGTGGCTCTAGAAGTAGCGCTAAGTTTATCAGGATCTACATCCATAAATATTTCTGGATCATCTGAAACAATTGAGATATATGCAGCTTTCTTATCTATGACATAATTTCTAGATTCAACTAGCCATTTCGGAATATCTGTTAAAGTTTCAACATCTTCATATGTAAAATTTATTTTTGATAATTGTTCATCGGACCAAAACACAGTTACACGCTTTGCACCAACTTTATATGCCTCTTCTGCAATTATTCTTGCAAAGTTACTAGCAGTTATAGGCGAGTTAATTACCAGTTCTTCCCCCTGCTTTAAGTTAACACCCACTTTAATTACAAGTTCAGCATATTTTCTAAGTAGTTTTTCCAAAACAAAATCTCCCTAATCCTTGACCTTTTATGAATTATTTTACCACCTCCCAATACCCTTTTTGGTTATTTCCAATTCTCTTGACATATCCTTTTTGGATTAACGAATTTAATATTCTCTGTACGGTTCTATCGCTTTTCCCAATTGCTATAGCGAGTTCAGACTTTTTAACCTTGCAGTTCTCATTGATAATGTTATATATAATTGCTTCATCACTCGTCATATCATCTTTAATGACATAAGGCCTTGGTAATGAGTTCATATAGGAAGAAGGCCTGATAAACTCAAAATAAAAGCCATAGGCTGTATTTTTAAAATTCCATTTAACATTTGACTCTTTACATAGTTGATTCATTCTTTTATAGCCAGTTCCCGATTTTTCTACATCTTTACATCTAAACAAGATACTTAAAATTAAGGGGTTTCTTTTGATAGAGGAAAGATCTTTCTCTATAAAATCATTGGGCGTTAAATCATCTGGAAATGATCCTGGATTAAAAATGGTAATTTTTCCTGGATGGATATTTATTTCAATTTCAGGATTGCTTTGATAGTTTGCATGAGCAAATGCATTAATTACCATTTCTCTTAAAGCTCTAATTGGAATCTCTGGAATTTCTACTCTTTTTCTTGCACCAATATCAACTCTCCAATGAATATTTTTCCTTATATACAGCATTGCTTCGTTTATAAGATTATAAACATTGCCCTTAAACTCCTTTAAATCAATGAATGTAATCTTTTCATCTGTAGCATAACACGCAACTTTTAAGGAAACTGGCTCCCCTTTACCAAACAACGCATAACCAGCATTCATTACTTTGCCATCTTGTATAACGCCAATAACTGAAAGTAGAGAATTTTTATCAAATGTAGGCATTTCAAGTCTTCCGCAATTAACTGACTCTTGGTAAAATGCTTTTAGTGTAACCTCATCAATGTCTTCAACTTTATATTTAAATTCTCTTTCCCAATCAGAAGAATACTCATGTTTTTTTATCATCTTAATTAATTCATCACGACTCATTTTCCTGTTTTGTGTTCCCACTCTAATTAAGAACTTACCAAAAGCTGAATAGGGAACCTGTGTTCCAGAAAAACTAACTTTTATGAATGATTTGTTATTATCGTATTCTATCACTTCAATTGTCGGAATGATTCTTGGCTCAATATCTCTAAAAATAGACTCTGTTAAATCCTTAATAGTGGAATCATTAACTATTTGACCTTTCACATCACCATTATCTTTAACGCCAAAATATAATGTCCCATTCCCATGCTTATTAATAATTGAAGCTATGGACTCTAACCCTTCGCGTTTTTCACTTGTAGATTCTTTAAATTCAATATTTTCAGTTTCTCTCCCTAGATTCATAAAGAATTACCCCCTTTCAAATTCAACTTTATTATAACATAATATTCAATGATGTCCTAGCGGATGTCTCCCCGATGTCTCCCCGATGTCTCCCCGGATGTCTCCCCGATGTCTCCCCGGATGTCTCCCCCGATGTCTCCCCGGATGTTTTTGTAAAATATGTTGTTTTTAATCATTGCTTATGTAGTTTTTCCCCTATTTTTATTGATTATGATTTATCATATTCACTCTAAATATTGCATGTAATGCGTAACGTTAATTATGCCTTAATATCTCTATCCTTAAAATTTTTATCAAATCTTCCTTGTAGCAGATGAAATTGCGCTTTAGGTAGAAACAATCGTCCTTTTGGTAGAGCAATTGTCCTTTTGGTAGAGCAATTGTCTTTTTGATAGATAGCAATTAAAAAACTAGTCGTAAAAAATCATCAAAACAAGTTGAATAAAGGCTCGAAATCTGCAAGCAATTTAAAATAAGTAGTTAAACGCACTGTTTTGTAAAAATAAAAGGTTTTGAAATTATATCAAAACCTTAGTGATAGCATG
>JAAZJD010000027.1 GCA_012800525.1 Clostridiales bacterium | reverse complement strand
CTAACAGTCTAAGTTTAAGTTTTAAAATAGTGTTTTGCTAAATTTGAGTCGCCTTAAGGTTTCTTCTTTTCCTAAAATAGCTGCAAGCTCTGTGGCACCACCAGGAGTTTGTTCATAGCCTGTTATTGCAACTCTAACACACCAAAGCAATTGACCTTTTTTAAGTCCGTTATCTATTGCAGCTTGTGATAGGGCTTCATATAAAGCGGTGTTATCAAAGTCATTATGATTTTCAAGACAATTTATTGCGATATCAATCGATTTTAAAGCAACATCTCTATCAATTTTCATTTTTTGATGATTGAATAAAGCGATATCATAGGCTTTAAAGTCTTCGATAAACTCGACCATTGTGGGAATATCTGAAAAGATATCTATACGAGACTGTAGTAAAGTGCCAAATTTTTTATAGTCATATTTATCTTTTATTACAGACTTATCAAAATATGGTTTTGCAAGTGTTAGAAATTCGTCAAATGGCAATTCATTTATGTATAATCCATTTAACCAACGCATTTTAGGCTCATCAAAAATACTTGAAGATTTACTAATTCCTTCAATAGAAAAGAGAGAGATTAATTCATCCATTGTCATTTTTTCTTCATTGTTTTTAGGGTTCCAACCAAGTAGGGCAATGTAGTTGATTATTGCATGTGGGAGATATCCTTTTGCAATAAAATCTTCAAAGTTTGCGTCCCCATAACGTTTTGATAGTTTTCTTGTAGCATCTTTCATGATAGGTGCAAGGTGCATGTATTGTGGTATTTCCCAGCCGAAAGATTGATATATTAAGTTGTACTTTGGCGTAGAAGAAAGATATTCGCTACCTCTAATAACATGTGAGATTTTCATTAAGTGATCATCGATTACATTTGCAAAGTTATATGTAGGCATACCATCAGATTTTAATAAAATATTATCTTCTAAATCCGAACAGTCTACTTCTATTTTCCCAAATACTAAATCATCGTAAGACGTTAATCCTTTTGTAGGAATATTTTGTCTAATAACATAGGGTTCGCCATTTGCAATTTTTCTTTCTATTTCTTCTTTCGATAAAGATAAGCAATGTTTGTCATATTTGCCAATGCCTTTTTCATCTTTTAAGCTTTCCAATCTTTCTTTAGAGCAAAAGCAATAATATGCTCCTCCAAGCTCAACTAACTTTTTGGCATAATCAATATATATTTGTTTTCTTTGGCTTTGAATATATGGACCATAGGGGCCTCCTACTAGGGGAGATTCATCTATTGTCATATTTGCTGTTTCTAAAGTTTTGTATATGACATCAACAGCACCTTCAACTTCTCTTTCTTGGTCGGTGTCCTCTATTCTTAATATAAAATCACCATTATTGTGCCTTGCAAATAGATATGCATAAAGGGCTGTTCTCAAATTTCCTATGTGCATAAATCCAGTTGGACTTGGTGCAAAACGTGTTCTAACTCTCATTTTTACTCCTTGTTTTTGTAATATGTTAGTGCATAATAAAACTTAAATCCTAAACTTTAACATATGAGCATACCGCAAAATTAAATGGTTAATTTTTATATGCATTCTTTATATATTAATGTGATGCAAAATTTAAATGGTCAGTTTTTATATGCAAGACCACTAAATTCTAGTGGTCTTATTTTTTATATTTTTCTAGTTTAACTTTATTATTCTGCTCTATTTTTAAAGTCTTTTAAAAATTCAACTAGTTCAGCTATTCTGTCTAAATCATCTTTTGAGAAGTAGTCAATTATGATTCTACCTTTATTGTCATTGCCAACAACTTTAACCTTTGTCATGAATACTTGTTTCATATCATCAACAAGATTTTTGAGTTCTAAAGTTAGTCTTGCTCTTTTTTCTTTAGACATCGGTGTTTTCTCTGGTGGTGGGTTTTTGTATACTCTAACTCTATGTTCGAGTTCCCTAACTGTCATTTGCCCATCAGCTGCTTCGTAGGCTAAATCTATTTGATCTTCCTCATTTGTAATGGAAACTATAGCTCTTGCATGTCCAGCAGAAAGTCTATCTTGCCTTACTAAACTTTTAACTTCTTCAGTTAGTTGTAATAGCCTTAATGCATTTGCAACACTACTTCTAGCTTTTCCAATTCTATCTGCAAGTTGCTCTTGAGTGTATCCATTTAATTTTGTAAGGTCTTGCAATGCTTCTGCTTCTTCAATGGCATTTAAATCTTCTCTTTGTAGATTTTCAATAAGAGAGATTTCACGAATCATATCATCCCCAAGTCCTTCTTTTACAATAGCAGGAACTGTTTTGAAATTTGATGCTCTTGCAGCTCTATATCTTCTTTCACCAGCAACTATCATATATTTATCTTCGCCTTTTTTGACTAGGATAAGAGGTTGCAAAATCCCATGAACTTTTATTGATGACTCTAATTCTTTTTGTTCTTCTTCACCAAAATATTTTCTTGGTTGATTTTTGTTTGGAAAGATTTTTTCTATTTCAATATCATATACTATAGTTCCTTCCATAACTTCCCTTGGTGCAGAGGTCACTGATGCATCTTGGATGTTCTCTAACAATTGGGTTAAACCCTTTCCATATTTTTTTACCATAAGAAAATCTCCTTTCTTTTTATATTTCTATCCTTAAAATAAGGTTTTTTAGCATTTTGCCTAGGTACAAATCTAGTCTTACAGTTGTTTTTATATAAACTTGATTTTAGCCAAGGTATTTTACCGCAGTCTTGCACTTTTTTGTAATCTCAATTTATGTTTGCAATCAAGGTGCGGGTAGTCTTTGCAGTCTTTATGTAATCTTAATTTATGATTTTAGCCAAGGTGTTTTACTGCGGTCTCACGGTTTTTATGTGACCTTAACTTATATGTGAAATCAATATGCTTTGTATCAGTCTTACACTTTTTATGTAATCTCAATTTATGTTTGCAGCCAAGATATTTTGCAGTAGTCTTCTACTTTTTATGTAATTTTAACTTATGTTTGCAATCAAGGTGTTTTATAAAGGACTTGTGGTTATTCTTTTATGTGACCTTGGATATCTATCATTTAATGCGCTAACTTTTTGTATATATACAATAGTTCTGGCATTGTCTTCAAGTTCTAGTTTTTCAACATCTAGTATTTTTAGATTTAGTAGTTTAAGTGCATTTTTGGCTTCTTTTATTTCATTCTCAACATCGGGTCCTTTATATGCAATTATTTTTCCACCAACTGCAACAAAAGGGGCAAGATATTCTACAAGTTCTCTTAAAGGCGCAAAAGCTCTAGCTGTGCATATATCATATTGTTCTCTATATTTATCAAGTCTTCCAATATTTTCCGCTCTTTCTTGAATAGCTGTGATTTTATCTAGTCCAAGTAGGTCTATAGCAGAGTTTAAAAAGTTAACCTTTTTCTTTGTTGCTTCTACCATCAAAATATCAAGATCTGGTCTTAAGATTTTAAGTGGTATTGCAGGTAGTCCTGCGCCAGAGCCAATATCTACAATTTTTGCAAAGGGTGCAACCCTTTTGTATATAACTGCACTATCTAAAAAATGCTTGATTACAATATCTTCATCTTCAATAATACTTGTTAAGTTTATATGCTCATTTGTTTCTTTTAAATGTTTTGCATATTTAACAAAAGATTCAAGCATAGAAGCATTATATTCAATCTTATATTTATCAAAATATTTTTTAATTAACTTTTCTATCATCTATTCACACTGTTTTCGCAAAGTCTTAAATATATAGTTTGAGGCTTTATGTTCTTGTGAAACAATTACAAAATTAGTTTATCATAGTTAACGTAGATGTGCAATAAAAAGCTATATAATGCGACAAAATTTATAAAATGCCTCACTTTATATCTTGTGAAACAATTTTATTTTTATAAAAATAATCAATAAAACTAGCTATATGCGAAACCAATTTGCAACGAAAGCCAAAATTGCGTTGCAAAATGCAACGAAAAATACAACGAAACCGTTTTCGTTGTAAAAGGTTGTACAAAAACCACAAGTTTTTGTGTTTATGTATTAAAAATATGTGTTTTTATTTAATTTTCCTAATGTTTCCTCAAAAAATATATAAAATTGAAAAGTCGCTTATTTCATGCTATGCTTAAAATGGCATATTGTTTTATATAATAATTACTTGTTTTATTTTTTATATGTCATAATCTATTTATTTGGAGTGATTTATGAAAAAAAAGATGTTTATAGGATTTATTTTGTTATTAATCGTTGCTATGACGTTAACTTTATTTGCGTGTAAAAAACCAAGTGGCGACGAGGTGGATCCAACACCTGTTTTTAATGGAATAACGATAACAAAAACTAATGAGAAGGGAGAGCAACCCAAGCTTTCTTCTCCTTCAGGGGGAGCTAGTGAAAGCAATTATGGAGCAGGTAATGGAAAGCATAATGGTGATTGTACAGAAAAAGATCTTGGAATAAATCAAGAAACTCCGTTTAAAAATACTATTCCAACCATTAAAGAAGCTGCAGAAAGCAAATTAGGGATAACTGGGGCTGAAGAAAATGTGTTTTGTGCTGCTAAAGATGAATACGTATACGTTAACATCCATTTAACTAATCCAAGAGGATACCAAATAATATCAGTTATATTCAATGGACAAACATGGGCTTATCAGAGTTTTGAGCCTAATTCAGATGCAGAGCATATAGTTTTAAAATACAATGTTGGTGATATCCCCGGAATAAAAATTTACACTTTAAATGTGATATCTTACTTAGAAGAGCAATATGTAGTGAAAGAAATTTTGCCAGAAGAAAACAATGCTGTTAAAGTAGGAATTTGGGGAGAAAATCCAATATCTCTAAATGTCTCTAATGAAGTTTCTACTCTTACAGAAATAAAGTTTCAAAGTGCGCTTGCGGATGCAGGTTCACTTATAAGTCAAACTGGAGGATATATTAAGGCTGTTTTGTATGATGGAGAAAACCTAGTAGAAAAAGATATTGACATAGGTGATACATCGATAACATTTGATAACTTAAAGCCAAATAAATTGTATCAATATGGCATAGTGGCATGTTTTAATGATCTTAGTGGTTCTGGTCCTAAAGTACAAGTGTTGTATAAAAAAGCAGTGCATACAAAGGCAAATGTTTTATTTGATAGTAATAAAATTAACGTTACAAAAACATCGGCATCATGGGATTATCTATGGAGGAGTGGAGTGTCTTCTTCAATTACTTCTCTTTCTTTATGGAAAGGTAATACAAAAGTCAAAGATTTAACTGCGGGGGAAAAATCTGCAAGTACACTTTTGTGTGATAATACATATTCAATAAAGGCAAAGTATAACTTGAAAGGAAAAGAAGAGGAGATATCATTTTCTTTTAAAACACTTGCAAAAGCTACTCCAGTAGTAAATGTTGTACCCAATGTTTTCACGAAAACGAGCTTAGGTTTTGATGTAGCTATAACAGATAAAGATAGTGTAGGAACAATAGATAGGATTGAGTTGTATCTTGGAGATGAACACAAAACAACTACTTTTAACAAAGACGCAAGGGACTTTAATGGATTAGATCCTAATAAAGAATACACTATTAAAGTTAGTTATAAATATGATTTAAATGATGGTAAAGGCGAGAGAGTTAAGGTTGCTTCCTCTAATGCATGGACTGCAACAGATTTTTCCTTTATTAGCTCACTTTGTACAAATACTGAGCCAGTCAATCAAGGTGAAAATATATATTTCAGGGCAACAGTTAATAATCCAAAAAATATTACTATAAACAAGGTAAAAATTGATGGAATATATTATGATGTAGCTTCAGGAACAAATCAAAGCAACATATTTGTAACTATACCATTTGATAATCAGTTTGAAGGTGGAGATACCGAGATTATTGTTTCAGAAATATCAGGTTTATTAAATGGTGTAGAAAGAAAAATAACTATAACCGATCCTGCTAATGCAACTGGGAATGTTTTTATTAATGGTGCACTTACTGTTAAATCTTTTTCTATAGTAGATAAATATGGAAATAATACTGAGAGGTTGTTAAGTGAAGGGGTAGAGTATCATTATTTAATTAAGTTAGGAAATAAAACGGGTTATGACATTAACAGTATCACAATAAACGGTATAGATTATTCAAAAAATTATTGGAGATTTAATCAAATTGATGATGAAAATATTTTAATCATTACAACATATAATGCTGGTTGGAGAAAAGAGCAATTAACAAAAATAGAATATAGCAATGAATCTGTAGGTAATAAAACTTTAGAAGTTGAATGTGATACAGATTGGTATTTATGTCTTAAGAGCTTTGAGCCTATAGTCATATCGACGCCAGAACAATTAAAAGATATGAAGCATTGTAAATACTATGTGTTAGAAAGCGACCTTGATTTGACTGATGTCGTTTGGGAAAATCCTCAAAATTTTGTGGGATATTTTGATGGCCAAGGGCATATCATTAAAAATATGTCTTTTACAGGCGAAATAGAAGACAGGGACTTTTACTGGGGTTTATTTGGTCAAGCATCAGGTATTATTGAAAACTTAAAAATTTCTGGTCGCTTAGAAATAACCATCACTTCTACAACAGAAAACAAATATAAAGTGCGTGCAGGAGCAATAGCAAGTGTTCCAACTGAAGATCATTACAGTGAAAAAAATAAGATCCAATTGAACCAAGTAGCAAGTAATGTCACTTTATCTATTGACAATCAAACTGGAGGAATAGTTAATATAGGTGGCTTCTTTGGTAGTTTGTATTATTATTATGATCACAACCCAATAGAGCCTCGTTGTGAAATTAAAAACAGTTATAGCACTGGAGTTTTGTCTACTGGCAATGGTTTAGCTCATGCGGTATGCGAAAATTGTTATTTTACAAGCACAGAAGCAAAAGAAACTCCTGGTGTAACTAGAAAAGCCTCTATTCAAGAGATTAGGGATATATTAAAACCTATATGGGGCGATAGTGTATGGGACTTTGATGTCTTAGATGATAATGGAAATCCAACAACAAAAGATAGATATGATATAACATATCATTTAGATGGTGGAGCAAACGATAGGGAAAATTTATCTAAATATACTAAGCGCTCTAGTGATATTGCATTGAAAGATGCAACATGCAAGGGTTATATTTTCCAAGGTTGGTATGATAATGCATCTTTTACTGGAGCCAAAATAACAAAAATTGCTGCTAACACATCTGGAAATAAAGAATATTGGGCAAAATGGCATCAGAAAGCTAGCAGGCTATCTTTTGAGGCAAATGGTGGAAATCCTGTAGAAGGCACAATAATAATTGCTTCAGGAGTAAATCCGCCAATTGCGACAACAACACATGAAAGTGCGACATTTTTAGGTTGGTATACAGCAAGTGGTGAAAGAATAACTCGTGGTGATGGTTCATTCATTAATCCTTGGGCATGTGATGAACAAGAAGTAACATTGTATGCTAGATGGCTATCAGAAGATACTTATACAAGGATAGATGAAAATGGCAACATTGTTGCAAATGGTGAATATATCTTATTTGGTAAATATCCACAAACAATAAAAGCAGATAGTGTAAACATACCTAATCCAGACACGCCAGAAAGCAATGGATATTATTTAGGAAGCGATAATTTCTATTATGCTAAAGTAACTGCAACTCCTAGTGGAAGTGGCTATAAGTTTTCAAACGATACAGAAATTGTAGATGGGACAGATTATTACTTCAAAGTAGAGCCTATTAAATGGAGAATATTGAATTATAGCACTTTAGCTACAGATGCTTATGCTTTCTTACTGTGTGAAAGTATAATAGATCATAAAAGTTACAACTTAGATCCACTAAGTATCGTGTATGATAGCATTTATGAACATACTTTTAAGAATGTCTATACAGAGAGTGCAATAAGAGTGTGGCTAAACAATGAATTCTATAATACAGTTTTTGATGAACTACAAAAAGAATTAATACAAAGAATAGAAGTAGAAAATGATAGCATTAGTGCAGGGCTTGATCCAAATCAGTTTATAGGCTTTAATACTAACGACAAGATTTTCTTACCTAGTTATAGCGAAGTTACAAATGAAGAATATGGATTTAGTGCTAATGACCAGGCTGTAGATGGTGCTAGAAAAAGAAGCGCTGTAGACTTTGCAAAAGCTATAGGCGCTGGTAAAGATGATATTAATTGGTGGTTGCGTTCACCTGATAATTGCAACAATGGGCCTTATATACGCTATGTTTGTGGATGTCCTTACGGTACTGGTGCTGGGAGATGTTTCTCCATTAATACTTACAATTATCAGCACATCTATCATTATATGGGCATTGTTCCTGCTTTAGTGATTTCTATTCCATAAAGTAATTTTAGTTTTTGACATATTGCGAATAGTGCATCTTCGTGCCATATAGAGTTTTCTCATATGGCACGATTTTATAAAAGAATAGCTTAGGTTAATTTTTGTTTTGTCAAGGGTTGCAGTTAAAACCTTAAATCTATTTTGGTGTTGTCTATGATACACAAGTAGAAATTTTATAGATAATTTTAGGCGCAAAAATCAAGTTCAAGACAACAAAGACTTATAAGACCGGCAAAAACAACCATATAATTGATGTTATCTTTACAACGGAAAACACAACGAAAACCTTTTCGTTGCAAATAGATGTTAACTAAATCATATCTACTGGAAGAATTATTGTATTTGAATTGAGTGGTAATATATCTTTTGAAAGGCATATAAGGGCTCCACTTCCAATTTTTTTGTTTGTACTATAACAATCTTTTAATTTTAGATATCTTAGGGGAGTACACATAATTTTCTTCGACTATTTTAAAAATCAATTCCATTGTAGCCAAGTATTCAAAAAAATTAAAACCCCAACATGAAATATTAAGTACATATATAAACATTGAGAAAGCTATTGTGATTATTGTATAATTAACCTAATCTTTCTAAATATATAAAATAATATAATGTTAGGTAAATAGATGAAAAAATATGAGATATTAAAAAAGAAAAAACTTGCTGACAATGTGCATGAATATGAGATTTATGCACCACTTGTTGCTAAAAATGCAAGGCCAGGGCAGTTTATAATCTTGCGAGTAGATAAGGAAGGTGAGCGTGTTCCTTTTACTATTTGTGGTTATGATAAAAAGTTGGGTACGATTAAAATTTTAGTGCAAACTTTAGGATATTCAACATTAAAACTTTCTTTGAAAGAAGAGGGTGATACGCTTCAAGATTTTGTCGGACCACTTGGCAAACCCACAGACCTTTCTCTATATAAAAACATTTTATTAATCGGAGGTGGCATTGGCATTGCAGTTATTTTTCCACAAGCTTCATATTTGAATTCAATTGATAAAAAGGCAGATGTAATAATTGGAGCAAGAAATAGAGAACTTTTAATGTATGATGGACCACTAGAAAAAGAAGCAAAAAATCTATACATTATGACAGATGATGGCTCTTATGGAGAAAAAGGTTTTGTTACAGCAAAGCTTGAAGAGCT
Source organism: Clostridiales bacterium (assembly GCA_012800525.1). Lineage (GTDB taxonomy): Bacteria > Bacillota > Clostridia > Christensenellales > DTU072 > JAAZJD01. The sequence continues at coordinate 3,571 of JAAZJD010000027.1, read as the reverse complement.
TTTAAAAACAAAAACATATGATGTTGTAATGACTGTTGGTCCTGTAATGATGATGAAAGCTGTTTGTGATATTACAAAAAAAGCAAATATAAAGACAATCATTTCTATGAATAGTATCATGGTTGATGGAACAGGAATGTGTGGATGTTGTAGAGTAACAGTAGATGGGAAAACTAAATATGCTTGTGTAGATGGTCCAGAGTTTGATGGTCATAAAGTTGATTTTCTAGAGCAAAGAGAAAGGGGTGCATACTACAAAGAGCAAGAACAAGAAGCATATTGTAAGTTAACTGGAGAAATTCATAAGCATAAAGAAAATAAGTAGAATAAAGTCGATACAATAATGTGTTAGAAACGATTTAAATAGGGAAACTATGAAAGAAAGAAATAAACCAAGATTGCAAGATCCAATTGAAAGAGCGAAAAACTTTAATGAAGTTAATTTGGGTTTTGATGAAGAAACAGCGGTTAAAGAAGCTACAAGATGTCTTCAATGCAAAAAACCATTTTGTGTAGAGGGTTGTCCTGTTGGAGTAAATATCCCAGGTTTCATAGAAAGAATTTACCAAAGAGATTTTGATGGTGCAGCAAAGATTTTAAAAGGGACAAATATGCTCCCAGCTATATGTGGAAGAGTTTGTCCGCAAGAAGTACAATGTGAATCAAAGTGTATTTTAGGAAGAAAAGGTGAGAGTGTTGCAATAGGGGCTTTGGAAAGATTTGTTGGAGACTATTCTATTAGAAATGCAAAACAGCCATCAACAAAAAGTGTTGCAAAAGGAAAAGTTGCTGTTGTAGGCTCAGGTCCTGCAGGGTTAACTTGTGCAGCAGATTGTAGGGCAAGAGGGCTTGATGTGACTATTTTTGAATCTTTACATGAGCCAGGTGGCGTTTTAACATATGGTATTCCAGAATTTAGGCTTCCCATTGATATTGTAAAAAGTGAAATTGAATCTTTAGAAAAAATGGGAGTAAAGATAGAGTTAAATGTTGTCATTGGTAAAACCATTTTTATAGAAGAGCTTTTAGCTACATATGATGCTGTGTTTTTAGGCTCTGGTGCAGGTCTTCCAATATTTTTAGGCATGGAAGGGGAAAATCTTCCAGGCGTATATAGTGCAAATGAATATCTAACTAGAGTTAACTTAATGGGTGCATACAAGGAAGGTGCCGCAACACCTTTAGTTAGAGGCAAAGTGGTTGCTGTTGTTGGGGCAGGTAATGTTGCAATGGACAGTGCAAGGACTGCTTTAAGGCTTGGCGCAGAAAAGGTAATGATTGTATATAGAAGGTCTAGAGAAGAAATGCCAGCTCGCCGTGAAGAAATTGAGCATGCTCTAGAAGAGGGTATTGAATTTCTTCTTTTAACAAATCCTGTCAAAATTTTAGGACAAAAACATGTAGAAGGTATGGAAGTTATAAAAATGGAGCTTGGTGATGAGGATGAAAAAGGAAGGAGAAGACCTATCCCAATAGAGGGTAGTAATTATAACATTGAATGTGACCAAGTTATTATGGCAATAGGTACTAATCCAAATCCTTTAATCGTAGATTCTTGTCCAGAATTAAAAACTGGCAAAAATGGAGTTTTGGTTGTTGATGAAAATTTGGAAACATCTATAAAAAATGTGTTTGCTGGCGGCGATGCAATTAGTGGCTCAGCGACGGTTATACAAGCAATGGGTGCGGGTAGAAGGGCTGCAAAATCAATTATAGAAAGACTAGCACAGTAAATATTGAAGACACAATATAAAGCTAAAACTGGCACGGTAAATATCGAAAGGATACAATATAAATAAAGTTAAAGTTGTTATAAACATAGAAAAGCAATTAAAATTTAAAAATCGATTGCATATATAGGAAAGTAATATGAAGAAAAAAATGCCTAAAATTACAAAATGGTTTCGCTTAGATAGATCAGCAGACATCTATCCTATGAGTACGACTAGAACTATACAAAGTAACTTTATGATTTCAGCAGAACTTACTGACTATATAGATGAAGAAGTGTTAGCAAAAGCTGTAGATAAAGCTTTAGATAGATATCCTTCTTTTAGGGTGCAACTTAGAAGAGGGGTTTTTAGATATTATCTTGAAAGAAACAATTCAACTCCTAAGATATGGCATGATAATGGAATAGAATTTGAGCCTATTGACTTTCTAAGCAATAGAAGATTTTTATTTAGAATTAAGGTACATAAAAAAACAATGTCGATGGATTTTTTCCATGGACTTGCAGATGCAACGGGGGCAATAGAATTTCTAAAAACTATCATATATACCTATTACGATATGTTAGGAGAAGACTTGGGTGAGCCTATCGATATTAAAAGAGCAGAAGATCCTGTTGATAAAAGTGAATATGCTGACGATGTTCATAAATACTATAAAAAATTCAAGCTAAACGATCCCGTTGTAAAAAGGATGATTGGTAAAAATTGTTATGGCATAAAGGATAAAAAATTTAAAGCTCCAGGCTATGCTCTAACGGAAGTAAAAATGGATGCAAAGCATGTTTTAGATGTAGCTAGATCGCATGACTGCACAGTAACAGAGCTTCTTGCTGGGATAATATTACTTGGCATAAACAGTGTATATAAGAATCCCAAAAACAAAACTTTGGTAGCCATGATTCCCGTTGATTTAAGAAGGCATTTTGTTTCAAATACAATGCACAACTTTACAACAATGGTTAGATGCCCAATAAATCCAAAGGAAGTTAATGCTGATATTAGTTCATATGCTAATGCCATAAAAGAAAACTTAAGAGCGGCAACTAGTAATACGAAAGCTTTGCAAGCACAATTATCTTTATCTGCATTATTGTCAAAAAATCCTTTAACTAAAATATTTCCACTTGCCCTTAAAACTTTGTTTGTTAAACTTCCTAAATTTTTGTCTATTGGTACAAAGCAAACGATAATTATAACAAATTTAGGGCTTAAAAAAGCACCCCCAGTTCTTTATGAAAAGGTAGAAAAGATAGCGGTTCATCCAAATGTATCAAATAAGGTTCCAATTAATGTTGGCATCATTTCTTTTGGCAACGCTTTAACAATAAACTTTACAAGAAAGCTTGTTGATGCAAAGCTTGAACTTGCAGTTTTAAATATGCTCAAAGAACTTGGCATTGATACTTATGTTTATGCTAACACTAGAGCAGAAAAGATTTACAAAAGGCGACATTTAAAGCAAAATAAAAAGAAGAAAGCAAAGAAGTTGGACGAAAAATAACTTGAGAATATTGTCTTTATTTTATAAACAATTTACGGTAAATCCACGTAGTTTAATTTAATACTGCAAAATAGTAGTTTGTGATAAAATATACAATTTGTGTTTTTTGTTGCAAAAATTTTTTTCTTATATTGGACATATTTAACTTTTTTCTAACGAAATCACATCAATTTTAGCTTTTTAGCTCTTTGATTTCGCCCCCTGTTATGTCTCCCGAGTTGTAAGATTAAATGAACCTTTTATGTAAAAGAAAAGACCCATAGGTCCATTCACTGCTATAATGTTTTTGAACAAACAACAAAGTAACAGGAGATGAGAACTATGAGTCAAAAACATT
>JAAZJD010000026.1 GCA_012800525.1 Clostridiales bacterium | reverse complement strand
CAATTGATGGAAAGAAAATTGATGTTAAAGTTGCTGTTGCCTCAGGTCTTGGTAATGCAAGAGAACTAGTTGAAAAGATTAAATCAGGCGAAGCTTCAGGTTATCACTTCATCGAAATTATGAGTTGCCCAGGGGGTTGTGTGAATGGTGGCGGACAACCAATCAGATCAGCATATATTAGAAATAATTATGATTTAAGAGAACTTAGGGCTAAAGGAATTTATGACACAGATGCTAAGATGACACTTAGAAAATCTCATGAAAATCCAGTTGTTGCAGCAATATACAAAGAATATTTTGGTGAGCCAAATAGCCATAGAGCTCATGAAGTGCTACACACATCATATACACCAAGAAAAAAGTACTAAAATAACTTTTCTAAGGCGGCTACAAAAAGGTAGCCGCTTTTTTTTTATGCAAAATTTATGGAGTATAAGATGTAAGAGTTTTCTAAATATGATATACTACTAAATGCAAGCAAAAATTGAAAAGGATTAGAAATGGAAGAAAAGAAAAGTCTCAAAAGAAGACCAAGACCTTTTAAAAGGCCAAATCAAAACAAAGGAAAAAAGAATGATGCCAAGGCTAATAAAGACATAAATAGTCTTGCTTTGCCAAAAGACATATTAGATAAACTTTCAAAACTCAATCTTAAAACTCTAGAAGATTTGCTTGAAAAGACAGAACATGAATTAATGAAAAGTAGAGTTTTGACACGTCAGAATGTTGGTGTAATTAAAAAAGCTTTAAATGATAATAGGTTGAGGCTTGCAGCTTTTTCTGCAAAAGGTAAAAAAACAGAAAAAAAAGAAGTTAAAAAATCTCAAGTTTCTGAAAAACAAGTTGCTGTAACAGAAGCCGATTTAAAAATTGAACATGAAAAAAATAGGCCTTGTAGGGATAAAGTAGAGCATACAGATGATAAATATGTGCCGTTTGAATCAAAAGGTAAATGGGGCTTTAAAGATAAGCAAGATAAGGTTGTTATTGAGCCAAAATATGATTGTGTATTTACATTTAAAGAGGATCTTTGTTGTGTTGAAATAAACGATAAATTTGGATATATAGATAGGAAAGGCAACTTAGTGATAGATGCGATCTACGATTGTGCTATGTCATTTTCCGAAGGTTATGCGTGTGTGTTTAGAGGTGAAAAATGCGGATACATTGATAAATATAATAATGTAAAAGTTGATTTCAAATTTGATGCAGGAACATATATGATAGATGGCAATTGTAGAGTTAGAAGTGAAGGCAAGTGGGGTGAACTTAGAATCGATAATCCAAGAGATATTCGTTGGATTTATTAAAATCATTCCTTTTAAGATATTTAAGTTAGATAAAAATTTTTTAGATAAACTTCAGATATCTTCAATTGCAAAAATATACTGTAGAGATTACAATAAAATTGGGCATTATTATTTGAGGAGAGATAGAGCCAAAGTATGTTTTATCAAACGGAACAAGAAGTTAAATCAAAATTGAACAAAAAATCCTTGTTACTATCAATAATTGGGATTTTTGTTGTTTTAATTTTATTGTTGTTGATTTTTTTAATTCCAGTATTTAATCAATCTTTAGCTACTGTGCAAGCTGCAGAATATGGTCAATATAGAGTTATAAACGACAACACTAAACTTTGGAAAGATTCTACTCTAGATGGTTCAGATATATTAGATACATTAGCAAAAGATACCGTTGTTATTGTACTTGATAGTGAAGAAACTGAAAATTACTATAAAGTCAGGGTTAATGAAAAAGAGGGTTATTTAAGAATATTTGATATAGCTAAAGTAACGGAAATTACTACCCAATATCAAGTTATACAAGTTAAAGCTACAACCAAAAAACTTGGAGATAAAATTAAAATTTATGTAGAACCAAGTGAGGATTCAGCGGTTGCAAAAGAAGTTAGGGATGGACAAAGATTACAAGTTGTTGATGAGGGTATTCCTAATTTTTATTCTGTAATATATGATGAAAAAACATATTATGTTAGCAAAAGTAATGTAACTACTAAACTTTCACAAAGTCAGCTAACAGCTTTAATTGTCTCTCTTGTTAGCGCCTCTACTATATTGATTGTATTTTCAATAATATATTTAAATAAAAATTTGCAAAATAGGCGCACATATAAAAATTATATGAATCGTGAGTAGATATATTTATTTCTTGTCTTTATGAGAATGCTAGCTTCATAACTAGCATTTTTTTTTGTTTCAAAATAATTTTTAAAACTTTTTATAATATATCCTAATCCTCAATTTAATTGCACTCAATATTAAGCTCAAAAATTAATAAGCTTTTAAAAAATTATCAAATGTCAAAAATTACTAAATTTTTACAAAATTTGGATTAATCACACAAAAATTGCAAATTGTGTGAAAAATATCACTTAAATTGCAAAAAATATGTGATTATCTGACTTTAATAAATTCTATAGTTATTATTTTCTAATTGCATTTAGAGATATTTACAT
>JAAZJD010000025.1 GCA_012800525.1 Clostridiales bacterium | reverse complement strand
TCGTGTCCAGGTAAATATGCAAAATGTTCATATAGACCAGAAACGCTAAAGCAACTGCTATATGTGTTTTCTTCTGACATAGGATCTCCAAGGAGTTCCACATGGACTCCTTGCTGTAATATTAATTCTGCACCATCTGGAATCCTAGTATCGCCTGTCCAAATTGTAGATAGAAAATCATCTGTAATTTGATAAAATCCACCATTTGCAGTAAGATAAGTATCAATTTTAACAGTAACAACTTCAAAATAGGGGTCTAACAATGGGGTTTGATTAATATGGCGTATAATATTTCTAACACTTCCATTTGATAGATAAGGGTTGTCATTATTCATTTCGGTATTATAAAGCGTTTGATCATCATATAAATACACTAGGTATCTTTTAGAAGTAACGGCGGCAGCAGCCTCTCCTGCAACTGCATCTGCATATGCTGACATAGCTTTTTGCATAGTTGTGTTATATACTCTTACTTTTCCGCCAATTTTTGCAGGTTCAGTGATATCAAAGATTCCAGCTTGATTTAGTGCATATAGAGATGCATTTGGCATATCCTGTGCAATAACAGTAGGGATATCTTGTAGCGTTGTAGTTGGATCTATTATTGAAAGTGGTCCACGTTCAGGATGATCGTAAACTTCAGCTATAGTCAAGCTATCTAATCTTGTGCCTAAATCTTTTATTTCAGTATCTTGTAAGGATTTTAAAAGTAGTGGTGATGATTCTTCTACTTTGACAAGTTCTCCAACTGTCATGCTTTCTAAAATAGGTGTTGTTACACTTGAATCGGAAAGTTGTGCTACAGTTAAATTTTGAAGTTTTTTCAAAATATTATGAGAGTTTTCATCAATTTTTATCATATCATTTAGTTGCATCTCATTGATGGTTTGGCTTAAGTCTTTGACTTTGGTGTCTGCTAGGTATTGCATTATTTTTGCAGATGTTTCATCAATTCTTACAAGCTCACCAATAGTGCTATCTTGTACTACTTCATCAGCTTGAGTAGCTAATTGTCTTACAGGGATATGTCCAAGTTTTTGAATTATAGGCTTACTTGCGGGTTGTTCTGGCGTAGCTTCTGAGGTATATACAATTTTAATGAATTGATCAAGGTTATAATCTGATATGTTTTGCATCGAGTATTTCAAAGGAGTATTCATAAATTCTTCGTTATTAAAAAGCCTCATGTTGTCAAGTTCTAATTGAAACTTTTCTTTTGCCATTTGAAATGTAAGGTTTTCAGAGATAGTTCCACCTAAATTTTTAAGTTGTGAATCTTTAACGATATCTTGTGGAACTCCTATAAATTCTTCAATCTTAGAAGACAATAAGTCCATACCCAAAACTTTTTCTATATCAGAAACTTGAGCTTCTGACATATTTGATAGTGTCGATTTTGCAAGTCCTATGTATTCTAAAACTGATTTAGATGTAATTTCCTCATCCCAATCAATCGGAGCAACCTTGCTAGCAAGGGTTTCTACCTTGCCCATTGAACCAGGAGCACCAACAGTTTTGTAAATATATAGCGCTGCACCACCAAAAACCAATACTACACCGAGTATCATCCCAAAAACAAGTATTAATAAAGATTTTAATATTCTCAATTTATTGCCTCGTTAATTGTGGTTTTATTTGTTAGTAAAAAGCCCTTTAACTTTGTCGATAGAAACATATTTTGTAACTAAGGTGTAAAGGAAGTTTTT